>CAZNXL010000156.1:0-5157 GCA_964577075.1 uncultured Dorea sp.
ATTACATCCGCAACAATTTCCTGTAATTTTTCAAATTCCATATCCGTTCTCCTTTCTTTTATTCTTCAGCGGCTTCTTTTTCCGCTTGAATGCTTTCTTTGATTTTTTCATTGATTTTCTGCTGTTTGAAGATAACGCACTGCAAAAGCGTGTTGCACACTTCCTTTGCCTTTGCACTTCCATGAGTCTTCACCACAAGACCGTTCAGGCCAAGAAGTGGTGCGCCGCCGTATTCGCTGGCGTCAAATGTCTTTAGCGTCTGCTTAAGCGCCGGTTTTACAAGTAAAGCGCCAATCTTACTGCGCAGCGTAGACATCATACCGTCCTTGATCTTATCGATCAACACCGCGCCAAGACCTTCATAGAGCTTGAGAATTACATTACCTGCAAAAGCTTCACATACTACAATATCAGCCTGCCCGTGAGGGATCTCTCTCGCTTCGACACTGCCGATAAAGTGAATGTCCTTAAGCTCCTTTAATAACGGGAATGTCTCTTTTACGAGCGCATTACCTTTATCCTCCTCAGCGCCTATGTTGACAATTCCAACCTTAGGATCCTTAATGCCAAGTACATTCTCCATATAGATAGAGCCCATCCTGGCAAACTGTACGAGATGTGAAGCTCTGGCATCCACATTGGCGCCGCAGTCAATCAGAAGAGTCACTCCTTTTGCCGTAGGGATCAGCGGAGCAAGGGGCGGCCTTTCCACTCCCTTGATCCTCCCTACGATCACCTGACCGCCGACCAGAAGCGCACCGGAACTTCCCGCAGATACAAAAGCATCCGCCTCCTTCGCCTTTACCATCTTCATACCAACAACCATGGAAGAATCCTTCTTCCTGCGAATCGCATTGACCGGTGGTTCCGCAGTTTCGATCACTTCCGTCGCATTCACCACCTCAATCTGCGCTTTATTGTACTGGTGCTTAATTAATTCCTTCTCGATCGTTTCCTGCACACCGACAAGAAAGACTTTCATCGAAGGTTCCCTTTCAATCGCTTCTACCGCACCTTTCACAATCTCTCCCGGGGCATTATCTCCGCCCATAGCGTCAAGGGCTATGTTCGTCATCTCTGTCATCTCTTTCCCTCCTAGCGTTGCTAGGTTCATTCTACTAGACATTACTGTAAAAATCAACACATTTTGCAAATGGTGACGTAACAAAATGCAAAATAACCTTTACCAAAATGTAATTAACGCATGTGAAAAGGAACCTCCATCGGAGCTTCCTTTCGCATGCCTGGCAACAAAAAACACGCAGCTTTTAAAAACCGCGTGTCTCCTGACTTCATCCATTAGTCCTGCGCAATGATTTCTTTCTTATTGTAGCTTCCGCAAGCCTTACAAACTCTGTGTGGCATCATCAATGCGCCACATTTGCTACACTTTACAAGAGTTGGTGCGCTCATTTTCCAGTTTGCTCTTCTTTTATCTCTTCTGCCTTTAGAAGATTTGTTTTTTGGACAAATTGACATAGGTTACACCTCCTTAAAATTCTTAAATACATCGCGGATAACTGACATTCTAGGGTCAATACCCGTATCTTCGCAGTTACAGGTACCCTCATTTAGGTTTTGACCACATACATCACAAATCCCCTTACAGGATTCGCTGCATAGAATCTTCATCGGCCATCCTACTAATATCTCATTATAGAGTAATCTGTCTACGTCAAGATGATATCCGTCAATATAATTATTCTCATCAAATTCATCTGTTCCATCTGATGTTGTTTCTGCAGTCTGACTTTTCACGACTCTCTCGAAGTCCAGATTAAATTCTGTCGGCACTGCTTTAAGACAACGATCACACGGAATCTCTATAACAAGCCTGCACGTCCCTTTTACTTTCAGCTTCTGCTTCCCGGCATATTCTACAACAGTATGCACATCTTCTTTTGAGAGAATCGGGTACGCAAAAGTACTGATACTGAACTTTTCCATATCAAGAGGAACAACCTGATCTATAGGCGTATGTTGTTCAGATAAAACACTGGATAGGTCTAATAACATACTGTCACCCCTATTCATACCTAAATAATTATACCATGTAAAAGTCTTTTGTCAACTGCAACTTAGAGAATTTTCTAAAAATGCAACTTGGAGAATTTTCTAAAAATGAAGGCTTTATACTAATGCTACAGTTTCTCTTGCAATCGCAAGTTCCTCATTGGTAGGAATCACTGCAACCTTTACCCTGGAATCTTCAGTAGAGATCATAATGTCCTCTCCCCGTCCCTTGTTGGCCTCTTCATCAACAACGATCCCGAGATATCCAAGATATTCGAGGATCATCTTACGAACAGTACCGGAATTCTCGCCGATACCTGCTGTAAATGCAATTGCATCTACACCATTCATAGCTGCTGCATAAGAACCGATGTATTTTGCAACGCGGTAACAGAATACTTCCATCGCCGCTTTCGCATACGGATTACCGCTGTTCATTCCTTCCTCAAGATCACGAAAATCGCTGGAAAGATTCTTAGAAATGCCGTATACACCGGATTTCTTATTCAATACATTCATAATACCTGCAATATCAAGATCCTCTTTCTTTGCAATGTATTCCATAATAGCCGGATCAATATCGCCGGAGCGTGTTCCCATTACAAGGCCCTCAAGAGGAGTAAGCCCCATAGATGTGTCTACACATTCGCCGTTTAATACAGCACTGATAGATGCGCCATTTCCAAGATGTGCAACAATGATCTTGGAATCCTTTAAGTTAAGTCCCATAAACTCAGCCGCATGTTTGGATACAAAGCTGTGGCTTGTACCGTGGAAGCCGTAACGTCTTACTGCATATTTCTCATAATACTCATATGGAAGTCCATATAAATATGCTTTCTCAGGCATTGTCTGATGGAAAGCAGTGTCAAATACAGCTACCATGGGTGTGCCCGGCATTAATTTTTCACATGCATTGATACCGATCAGGTTGGCAGGATTGTGAAGCGGTGCAAGATCATTACACTCTTCAATCGCTGCTTTTACTTCCTCCGTGATCACTACAGAGCTTGCGAATTTTTCTCCGCCATGTACGACACGATGTCCTACTGCGCCGATCTCATCAAGGCTCTTGACAACTCCTGTATCAGCATTGATCAGTGCGTCGATCACAAACTGTATTGCTTCTGTGTGAGTCGGCATAGCCAGTTCGCTTACAGCCTTCTCTCCACCGGCCGGCTGATATGTAAGACGTCCGTCAATACCAATTCTCTCGCAAAGGCCCTTCGCAAGAACCTTCTCAGATTCCGAATCGATAAGCTGGAATTTCAGTGAAGAACTTCCGCAGTTGATAACTAATACGTTCATATTCTTTTACCTCTCTCTTTTTTATTATTGTTCTTAATCCTGTGCCATGCACTGTACTGCCGTGATTGCCACAACGCCTTCAATATCCCTTGCGCTGCATCCGCGGGACAGATCATTAACTGGTGCGGCGATTCCCTGTGTAAGAGGTCCGTAAGCTTCCGCTTTTCCAAGTCTCTGAGCAAGCTTGTATCCGATATTACCTGCATCAAGGTCAGGAAATACAAGTACATTGGCTTTTCCTGCAACCGGGCTGCCCGGCGCTTTGGATGCGCCGACCTCCGGCACGATAGCAGCGTCAAGCTGAAATTCCCCGTCTAATAAGAGACCTTCTCTCGCGTTCTCTTTTGCGATACGTGTCGCTTCGACAACTTTATCAACGTCCGGATGCTTTGCGCTTCCCTTTGTAGAGTGTGAAAGCATGGCAACGATTGGCTCTTTTCCTGTCAGAAGTTCGAAAGAATCTGCGGAGGAAAGCGCAATTGCCGCAAGCTTCTCCGGATCCGGATTTTGTTCAAGTCCGGAATCAGCAAACACGAAGGTTCCGTCTGCTCCCATATCGCAGTCCGGTACTACGATTACAAAAAATGCCGATACAAGCCTGGTGCCCGGTTTTGTCTTTAAGATCTGAAGACATGGCCTTAATGTGTCTGCCGTAGAGTGGCACGCACCGCTCACCATACCGTCGGCATCTTTCATCTTAACCATCATAACGCCATAATACAGATAGTTTGTAAGAAGGAGTTCTCTTGCCTGTTCTTCTGTCATACCTTTTTTCTGACGAAGTTCAACGAGCTTCGCAATATACTCCTCTGTCTTCGGATTCCTGGCAGGATCCACGATCTTAGCGCCACTGATGTCGAAAGAGCCTTTATTCTTCGCAATCTCTTCTTCACTTCCTACAAGAACCAGATCTGCTGTTCCTTCTTTTAAAACAGCCTCTGCTGCTTCATAAGTTCTGATGTCCTCTGTCTCCGGAAGGACAATTGTCTTTTTACACGTCTTTGCTTTTGCTTTGATCTCATCTATAAATCCCATGATAATATAGACTCCTTTCCATATATTCTCAATATTTTTATTATAATACAAAGAAACCTCCTGGACAAGGTTTCTTTGCGGAATCTAATGTGCATTTTTTAATACAAATCATCTATTGCAGATGAAATACAGTGCTTACGATCGCAAAATACACGCTGATCGTACTGATATCAACTAACGTGGAGATAAGCGGCGTCGCCATGATCGCCGGGTCAAGTCCGATCTTCTTCGCAATCAGCGGCAAAGTACATCCGACGATCTTTGCAATGATAACAGTACATGCCATCGTAACCCCAATCGTACCCGCCATCATAACATCTCCCTGACCCATGATCATAATGCGGAGCCCGTTTACGACTGCAAGGATCAGGCTGACACACACTGCAACCCGTACCTCTTTCCACACGACCCTCAGAAGATCGCCGAACTCTATCTCTCCCACTGCCAGTCCGCGGATCACAAGCGTAGAGCTCTGCGAACCACAGTTACCGCCTGTACCGGTAAGCATCGGCACAAACCCTGTAAGCTGGGGCATCACTGAGATCGCCGCCTCGTAGCTATTCATGATCATCTGTGTCACTGTCGCTGACAGCATAAGGAATAACAGCCACGGAATACGGCTCTTGACATGTTCAAACACCGATGTTCCAAAATACGACTCATCATTCGGATTGACACCGGCCATGATGCTGATATCCTCCGTCTCCTCTTCCTGCAATACGAGCATAGCGTCATCTACCGTAACGATACCAACCATACAATGCTCGTGATCTACGATCGGGAGTGCGATAAGACCGTATT
>CAZNXL010000157.1:0-5137 GCA_964577075.1 uncultured Dorea sp.
TTTCACCAGAAACCAAAGAAGTCCTTCAGCGCTTCCGCCGCCCGGATCAGCATATAATAATTCGATGATCAGCAACGCGATCCCCCCGAGCGCTACCGCAATGATCACTGATATCTCACATTTGTCCTGATGAAATATCTCACACAGGTCAACTAATACCTGTTTTGTCTCCTCGTATTTTGCCTTAAATTTTGGTGGCATCCTTTATCCCTCCATGATGTAGATTAGTTCGCTTCACTATTATATAAGCGCTCATTCTAAAAGGCAAGTAAAAAAACTATAAAATCAAGGATTCACGGATAATACATGATTGTCACTGTGCTATTTTACCAAATGAAAATAGTATTGTGATCTTAATTCAATAAATATAAACAAAAAGCAACAGAAAACTTATTAACTTTTTCTTAATTTCATATTGTACTTTAGTCTAATTTATGATATGCTTATTTTGTTTGAAAGTTTTGCATACATAATTTCAGGTATGTTTAAAACAAAGGACAAATTATTTTTTTGGAGGGTGAAACTATGGAAAACACGAAACAAAAATTCCCATTTGGTTTCTATGTATGTAGTCTTTCTTTTACATTTGAACGTCTTGCGTACTACGCAGCTAAATGGGGGCTGGCGGTATTCATTGCGTTAGAGGCAGCCAGTGGTGGCCTTGGCATGGATACGGCTACTGGTGCAGTAATGAATTCCAACCTTGTAGCGTTCACTTACATCACGCCTATCATCGGCGGGTATATTGCCGACCGTTGGATAAGCCCCAGGATTCTTGTCCCGATCGGAGAGATTCTTATGGGTGTTGGCTGGCTGTTTGTATGGAAAGCTAATGGAATCGGCTCGATCTGGGTTGCGATCATTCTTGTATCTATCGGTACAGGATTTTTCAAGGGCAATGTTTCCGGTATTAACGGACGTCTTTTCCCACTTGCTGATCCGGACACGCTGGATACTGTATTTAACCTTCAGTATTCCTTTGTAAACATTGGTTCCTTCTGTGGAACTACGTTCCTTTCACTGATTGCTACAAGTATCAGCTATCGTCTGATGTTCCTTATCTGTGCTTTGTTCTTATTCCTTGACTGCTTATGGTGGTTATTTGGTATGAAATTCTTCGGCGATGCAGGTAAGAAACCATTTAAGCTTGATATGCGTGAAGAAAACAAGGCAGATGTCGAGACAAATGCCGATGCGCCTCTTACCAAACTTGAGAAGCACCGCGTTGTTGGTATCTGTATCGTAACAATCTTCTCTGGTATCTTCTGGTTATGGTGGTATTTGATCTACATGCCGGTTTATTATCAGTTTGGTCCTGTTGAGCAGGCAGGTCTTGGATGGGCGAACTGGAATATTGGGTCTTTCCAGATGCCTACAGCCTGGTTTGATTCTATGAATGGACTGCTTTGTATCATCCTTTGCCCGATCTTCGCAGGAATCTGGGTTAAGATGAAACAACGTCCGCAGGGTGACTGGGGTATGCTTACAAAAACAGCCGTTGGTATTATTATCCTTGGTCTTTCACTGGGATCCATGGTACTTGCAGCTTTCCTGTGCGGAGAAGGAACGAAAGATCCGGTTGGTATCTGGATCATCATCTTAACAGCTGTTTGTATGTCTGTTGGTGAGGTTGTCTTCTCGCCGCTTGGAAACGCATTCATCAGCAAATATTCTCCGAAGAAGCTTTTGGGAACAATGCTTGGTGTATGGCCGCTTATCATTTTCTTCTCAGGAAAAGCTTACGGTCCGCTTTACAACTGGCTCAACAACTTCTCTTTCGTGAAGGCTTATGGTATTGTAACGATCGGCATTATCGCTATTGGAGTAATAGCATTGGCGTTCTCTAAGAAGTTTGATGAATATATTGGTGGCAAATAAAAAACGTAATATGAAAGAACGAAAAGGGCTCCTGTGTTTTTGGAGTCCTTTTTTATCACTTTTTTGGAGGGCATTAATATGACAATAATAGCAGAAAGAGTTGAAAAACTCCGTAACTTAATGGCAGAAAAAAACATCGATGCTTATGTTGTTCCTACTGCAGACTTTCATCAGAGTGAATACGTAGGCGAACATTTCAAGGCGCGAAAGTTCATCACAGGATTCAGTGGCTCTTACGGAACTGCTGTGATCACGAAACATGACGGCGGACTTTGGACAGACGGAAGATATTTTTTCCAGGCTGCGAACGAATTGGAGGGAAGTGGCATCCGATTAATGAAAATGTTCGTAGGCGATACTCCTTCCATCACAGAATATCTCCTCAATGCAATTGCTGATGGCGGTAGGGTAGCATTTGACGGACGTGTCATGTCTGTTGACGAGGGAAAAGAATATGAGGAAGCTCTCTCTTCAAAAAATATTAAGATCGACTATGAGGAAGATCTGATTGACGTAATCTGGGAAGACCGTCCGGAATTGTCCAGAAAACCCGCATTCTTCTTAGAGGAAAAATATTCCGGAGAATCCTCTGCTTCCAAACTGGCACGTGTGCGTAAGGTTATGGAAGAAAACGGCGCTGATACACACATTATCGCATCTTTGGATGATGTATGCTGGCTCTTAAATGTCCGAGGTGATGATGTTGATTTCTTCCCGCTTCTTCTCTCCTACGCTATCGTTACAATGGACGCTGTCGAACTCTATGTAGACGATTCCAAATTCAATGATAGGATTTTTGAAGAACTGAAGAAGAACAACGTTCACATCCACCCGTACAATGACATCTATGAGGATGTAAAAAAACTATGTGAAGACAATACTGCAATGATCGATCCTATGAAGATGAATTATGCTTTGTATAAGAATATTCCCTGTAAGATCGTAGAGGCTGCTAACCCGACGATCCTTATGAAAGCTATGAAGAATGAAGTCGAACTCGAGAATATTAAGGAAGCCCATATCAAGGATGGTGTTGCGATCACAAAATTCATGTACTGGATTAAGACGCGCTACGACAAAGAAGTTATCACAGAATTGAGTTCCGCAGACAAGCTTACCAGTCTCCGCGCTGCACAGGATGGCTATATCCGCGACAGCTTTGAACCGCTCTGCGCTTACGCAGATCACGCGGCCATGATGCACTACTCTCCATCCGAGGATACAGATGTGCAGCTCAAAGAAGGCGCATTCTTCTTAAATGATACAGGCGGCGGATACTATCAGGGCTCCACTGATATTACAAGAACCTTCGTTCTCGGTTCCGTTGATCAGCAGATGAAGAAATACTTTACAGCTGTTGTCCGCGCCATGATGAGATTGTCCCGCGCGAAATTCCTCTATGGATGCTATGGATACAATCTTGATGTCCTTGCAAGAGGGCCGGTCTGGGATCTTGATCTTGATTTCCAGTGCGGTACAGGGCACGGCGTAGGTTACCTTGGAAACGTTCACGAGCCGCCGACAGGCTTCCGCTGGTATGTTGTTCCAAGTAAGAACGAGCATCATCGGTTAGAAGAAGGTATGGTAATTACCGACGAACCGGGGATCTATGAAGACGGCCAGTTCGGCATCCGTATCGAGAACGAGTTTATCGTAAGAAAAGGCGTTCAGAACAAATATGGCCAATTCATGCACTTCGAGACGATCACGTTCGCTCCTATCGACCTTGACGGCATCGATCCGGAGGAAATGAGCCGTGACGAGAGAGAATGGCTGAACAACTACCACAAAGATGTATATGAAAAGATTGGACCACACCTCACCGATGAGGAGAGAGAATGGCTCAAAGAGTATACGAGAGCAATCTAAGTTGCATATAACAAGCTCCCGATCCTGTTACATCAGGCAGGATCGGGAGCTTTTATTCACTGTTATCAATTAGCTATGGGATGTCGCTCTCCTTTAAAGTATGCTGTCAAATCTTCTCACTTCCGGCGGCTCTGTTACATGCTCTCCAATCTGTTTCTCCATCCATACCATGTTGTACCACTGATGGAACTTGTACCCACATTCTTTAAATTCTCCAATCATGCGGTATCCCATATGCTCATGGAACCTTACGCTGTCAAGAGTAAGATGCTCATCTTCTTCCTTTGGAGTCGCAATACATGCATAGAGATTCAAGATTCCCTGAGCTTTCAGGGCCTTTTCCAAAGCCTCATACAATGCCTTCCCGATCCCCATGCCTTTTTTCTCCCTGTCTACATAGATAGATGTCTCCACCGCCCAGTCATATGCCTTTCTTTCCTTCAGCGGACTTACATAAGCATACCCTGCGATCTCATCATCTATCAGCGCAGCCAGATAAGGATATCTTTTTTGAACTACATTGATCCGTCTCTTGAATTCATGGACGCTCGGCACTTCGTATTCAAAAGTAATCGCCGTATGCTTTACATATGGGGCATAGATACTAAGTAACTCTTCTGCGTCCGCCTCTGTTGCAATGCGTATTGTTATATTCGTTTCCATCTTTTACTTTTTCTCAGACTTCTCCACTGCCCCCGGTTTTTCCATAATCCGCGCCAGACGTTTCTCATCTCTTACAAATCCATACCTGGCATAAAATTCTCTTGCATCCTCCGTATGCAATACGCCCTGCAGATGCCCGACATCATCCATAATTGCATCCATAAGAAGAGAGCCCAGTCCCTGATGTCTGTAAGGCATATCGATAATTACATCCATAAGATAAAATACCCGCGTATAATCCGTAATAATCCTTGCATAGCCTACCATATAATCATTTTCATCATACACGCCATAACAGACAGAATTTTCCATAGCGCTTCGTATCATTTTCTCTGATCTGTCCCTCGCCCAGTAACTTTGCCTCATAAACTCTACAATGCGCTCAAAAGAAAGTTTATTCCTGTCCTTACTGACATAAAACCTTTTTTTATCATCCATGATTTTTCTCCTCACACACGATCTCTTTCCTATGTTGCCTTTTCCGCAAATCCAACAAGGAATGCTTTTCATAAGATTTTTTTACCTGACCGGATGATTGACCGTCGCTCTCTCAAAATGTAAATTTTATAATACTTTGGCTCCACGTACACAGAACTTCGCTTTCCGTCCTAAACTAAATTTACATTTCTTACTTCTGATTCCTGAACTGCATCGGTGTCATATTATATGCTTTCTTGAACAGTCTGTTAAAGTGTTCCACATTCTGATACCCTACCGACAGCGAGAT
>CAZNXL010000158.1:0-5064 GCA_964577075.1 uncultured Dorea sp.
GCCCAATCACACCGCCGATGGGAGTGTTGCAATGGATGACATCAAAGCCGCCTTGCTTCAGGATATTCATACAGTTTCTGTAAGCTGTCAGGTTATCTTTGATTGCGAAAAGTCTGCGATATGTATGCTGATCATATAAATGAACCGGGAAATCACAATCAACCGATAATTCCTCTGGTTTCTCCCGATTTACACCAACCCACACTTCATAACCAAGTTCATGAGCGGTATATATACAAGGTTTTCTTACATTTCCCAGTTGTATAGGCTCCCTTGACTTACCTTTATCAGCTGACGGCTTATTACTATTTGAAATAAATAAATATCTCATTTCATTCTCATCTTTTCTTTATTGACTTAAATCCATCGAAAACCTAGAAGCAAAATGATTCTGCGGTATCTTTCAGTTGTTCATAAATCCAATTTGCGAAATAAACATCAATAAATGCAAGACCAACAGAATTGAAGTATATAAACTCCTTTTCATTTTCACGCCCCGGCTTATCACCTGTAATGATATCCACTAAATCCGAGTAAATATCGCTATCTTGTAATAGCCCTTCTTTAAACATACGACATATCGTTTGGCCTCTATGTTTTACACACTCCCACCGATCACAAATTATTTTATCGGCGATTCTGGGAACATCATATTCATCCTCCCAGCCGCCAACATGAATATATGTGGCACCTTCCTTTATCCATTTTGCTTTTAATAAATCAGCCTGCGAACTTGTTGCCGTTACAATAATGTCCGCATTAACGACTGCTCTTTCAAAATTATTTCCGCATCCTACAATCTCCAAGTCAGGATGCTTCATTTTTTCTTCATTAATAAAGGATGAGACGGTTGACTCAGAGCGAGAGGACACATAACACCTCTTCAAGCCGGGTTTGATAGACAAAATCATGTCAAGATGGGTTCTTGCTTCTCTACCCGCTCCAATAAATCCGATCGTGTCTGATTTTTTATTTGACAAATACTTCACAGCACATGCCCCCACTGCTGCCGTTCTTATGCTGGTCAATACAGTGCCGTCCATAACAGCAATCGGAAGTCCATGTTCAATCTCAGAAAGGATTACCACACCGGATACATTGTTGATCCCAACTTTAGGGTTATTTGGAAATACAGACACCCATTTTACCCCACAAACCTTTTCATCTATTAGTGTTGCGGGCATGCAGTTAATTCTATCTTGTGTTTCTTGATTGAATATTTGTGATATTTTATCAGGAAGCATAACATTACCTTTGCTGAAGGTCCTAAAAGCTTCTTCAACCAAAAACACTGCAACACTCATATGGCGGAACAAGTTAGCAACCTGTTCTTTAGAAATCAAGACTGTTCTAAAATTGCTACCCATCAAATATTTTTCTACCTTTTATATATTGATTTTATTATTTCATCTACATTAACCATTCTCTGTATCATGTTATTACTGTTCTCATCAAGTATTTTTACAGTGCTGTGTATCATTTCAACCATACTTGAAAATTCATACGCATCATCAAACACAAAATGTACGAATGCCGCAACCTGTCCTACAGTTCCTGTTGCTAAAACACATGAGCCAACTGTCTTTGTAAATGGAATTGCAATTACATTTCGATTTTTTTTAAGTGCATCTATGCCGATAATATTGGCAATTGTTCCCGCTTGAATATGTACAGAGTAAATGCAGTATTTCTTTTTCCGATTTTTGTCGGAAGCAATAAGTGGCTCGTATGCTGTCTTTACCCCTATCATACTATCCCCAAGCAGAGCGTAATTAATATCCGCCGCAACCTGATTTATCTGATAGAAATAGTCAACCGGAAAAATGGAGACTGATCCACTATATCGGTAACCTACCTCATTGAAATAGTACTTATCCCCATCATGGAATACCTCTATCCATATCGTACCCTCATTGATTCCTATTTCATCAAATAAATATTTCAGTTTGTTTTCAAAAAGATCCCTAAATTCTTGAACAAGACCGCTTTCAAATACGTGGGCTCCTGCAACATAGCTCCCCTGCTGCTCATATCTCACCGGGAACTTATCCTCTAGGCCGGAAAAATACATTCTTCCCTTACTGAATGTGTAAAACACCACTATACTTTTGTTATTTACAAATTCTTCACAAAGAACATTTCCCGTCGGCGAAGCCGCCTGTGCTATCTCATAGCCCCGTCTTAAGTCCTGTTCTGTATAATTTACCGAGAACCCATTACTTCCACAACCATCTTGAGGTTTGGTAATAACAGGAAATTTGATTTCTGAAATATCCTCTTGAAAAGTTTTTGAGGATAGATGATATCTTTTTGCCACTGGAATACCATGTTTCATACACAGCGATTTGAAATTTGCTTTATTCTCAAGGAAATTCCATTGTGCTTTTGTACAATAGCAGGGCATACCAATTTCATTTAGATAATTACTGGCAGCTGATATAACAGCCTCACTGCCTCCCATATAAACACCGTCAATATGATGGTCGGCTATAAGTTTTTTCATGGCCTCTGCATCTGTGGAGTCAATTTTATAATTCTCTGTTGAAATCTGAAAAATTCCTGCTGATGAATCATTTCCAGTTGCAATTAGAACAATTCCATTTTTCTTAGCGTAAGCCTGAATAGAATCCTTCCATAAACTCCCTCCCAAGAGAAGAAGTCTTTTCCCATTCAATCTATTCATGCTGCTTTCACCTCCTGCTTAACCAGGTGATTACAAGCACTTTTCGAATAAAGGCTTACACAAGATCTATTAGTTAATACCCCCCCGAATCTGGAAGAGCATATTGTTCCCCTCTCTATCTTCTGCTTTCATCATTGTCATGATCCTTCCTATTATTCCATCAATTTCATTTGCATCCTCGCATATTATATGTAGATAACAAAACACTTGTGAAACAGTCCCACTGGATATGATTTTATCCCCTAGAACATGACATTCCGAGATAGCGTACACATTTTTGTCTGCTCTTACAGCATCTAAGCCCTCAATTCTGTGTATCGTTCCTGCCGAGATATGAATGGGTACAATATAATAGCCACCCTTATTATGTGAAAAACTTTTTATATCTAGCGTATTGGCAAGCCCCAACGTTTGATTCATCATCAATTCTATCTGGTCAATTCCGGTAAAATACTTCACAGGATGATATGTCATAGAACCGCCAAATCTGTATCCCATTTCGTTGAAGATGAATTTTTCTCCGTCTCGGAATGCCTCTATCCAAATCGGTCCTTCCTTAAACCCTTCCTGTTCATACATTGACTGCACTTTTAAATCCAGTTCCTTGCAATAACTATCCTGATGAGCTGATGGGAATATCTGCATGGCCATTACCGGTGCACCTTCCTCGTTGATTTTGCTGGATTGCTTATCTGACATCCCGCAAAAGTATGCTTTTCCATTTATCATTGTATAATGGATAATTACGCTATCATAAGGCATATAATCTTCAACCAGCACGTCACCAGATTTAGAGTTCTGTTGCGCCTTCCTATACCCATCCAAGTATTCTGCTCTATTATCACAAATGGTTATTCCTGTCGAACCATTATTATCTACAGGTTTAGTTACGACAGGATATCTAAAATTGTCAGCAGCTAATATATAATTATCTGGATTCACTTGGTAGAATCTTGTCACCGGAACGCCGTGCCTTAAACACATTTCCTTAAAGCATCGTTTATTGGTTCCTATTTTCCATTGTTCCGTATTGCAGTAAAAAGGAATACGAAGTAAATGTGCTAACTGGATTGCAGTAGGCATATTTGTTTCACTGGCTCCTGCATAGATGCCATCTATCTGCTCCTTTTGGGCTATCGCTATCAGGGCATCCATATCCCTTGTACTTGCTGTATAAGAAATATCTGCAATCTTTTTACAAATGGCGCTATCTTCATCTCGCAAATCCACAGCAACTGTAATTATTTCGTGTGATTTTGCGTATTCAAAGGCATCCTTAAAAAAGCAAGAAGCCCCAAGCATTAACATTTTTTTTGGCATTTGAATTGTCTCCTCACATCACTTTAAACCTGTATTGTTATTCTTTCTATCGCTCTCTCACAGTATTTTACCGCCGATTCTACATTATCGCTTTGAGCTATCACAGAACCCATCCGATCTACACTGCTATTGATTTCTCCAACAGTATCTCCAATAGTCTTCGTTAAGATCACTTCTTGAATGCCTTCCATCCGCTCTGCCTCTTCAATACCCGAGATACTTTTTATCTTTCCGTTACGCTCCGAAAAATACCGGATTGCAGAGCCTTTATTGAATTTCGGCTCAATATCCGGCTTTTCTCCAAGAGCTACCTGAATCGTGGCCTTAACCATGTCAATCCCAGTAGACAATGGAACTAAATGTGTTGTGATGCAGTCACCACCCATTCTCGCGCCCAGTTCAATCATACGAGGTCCTTTTTCCGTCAGCATAATTTCCACATGTGCCGGACCATTCTCTATTTCGATAGACTGAACTGCCCTGCATGCTAGGTCTTTAATTGCCTTGACGTTGGTATATCCCAATCTACTCGGCTGGCTGTGCCCCATCTCCACAAAGTGAGGTTCCCCTGTAGTGAGCTTGTCAGTTACCTGTAAGACATAAACAACTTTATCAACAGTCATCACCTCCACGCTGACTTCACTGCCCTGCAAATATTCCTCAATTATAACGCCACCTTTTCGGCCGTTCGCAGAACTGTAATCGACAGCGTTTCTCAATTCCTCTTTGTTATGCACAAGCATAACTCCACGGCTACCCGCATTATCCACGGGCTTACTAATGCATGGATATGTAATTTTATTAGCTATTGTATCGAGAGCTTTTGGTTCATCCAAAATAAAAAACCATGGATGCTCCACTCCAAAAGCTTCAAAGGCTTTTATCATCTCACCCTTGTCTGTGGCCTTAACTGCCGTTTCATAAGAAATACCCACAAGTCCAAGCCTATTTGTGGCGTAGGCCACCGAGCGCATTGGCATATCCGTGGCAAGTGTTATGATACCATCTGCTTGATATTCTTTTGCAGCCTGATAGACACCCTCCTCATCTATTGTACTGAC
>CAZNXL010000159.1:0-5056 GCA_964577075.1 uncultured Dorea sp.
TACAAAAATTCGGTCAAGCTCTTCCTTTAATTCTCTTGTCAGAAGATTAGATGTATCAATGACATAATCTGCTTTTTTCCGAAGACCTTCCAGAATGGTTCTTTCTTTTTTGATTCCTTCCTCTTCTAACTGCGTTTTGACCATCGCTACCCTTCTGCGGCTCCCCATCATTCCTACATATGCATTCTCCTTTTCAATGACATTTTTTAAGCAAAGCTTATCGTAACGATGCCCTCTCGTAACGATCACAAAATAGGTCGATCTGCTTCCCGGAATCTTCTTTAATCCCGCTTCAAAAGAATCACAGAGCACTGTATCTGCTCCCGCTCTTCTCGCGTGATCTGCAAACCCCGGTCTGTCTTCCAGTACCGTAACATCAAAGCCGATGCTTTTCCCAATCTGGATGATTGACATGGATACATGACCCGCACCGCAGACTACTAAGCGCATCTTTCCTCCAAAGCGCTCTGCGAACACCCTTGTCCGCCCGATACTGAACATGCCGCTCTCATCGATCGATAACAACTTTTCCAGGTTCTTTTCAAGAAATCCTTTTTCCTTTGACTTCCAGACCACCCTTCCTTCACATAAAAGCAGCTTTTCTCCTATATCATCTCCGTCTAAGACAGTGACGAGCATACATGCTCCCTGTTCCTTATATTCTTTGATCGTCTGATATAAATCCTGCATCTTCCATCCACCTTTTCCTCAAAAAGCAAGTCAAAACTACCTTTTCCGTTCCCTTTTCTCTTAATCCTCCGGCAATTCTTTCCGCTTTCCTGCGGATCTCTTCCGTGTCACATTGATTTAACACGACAACAAATTCCCGCTCTCCCACACCCTTTTTTGTCCCGGCATCTGATGTGAGAATTGAAACAGCAAGTTCTTCCGATATGATCGCGTCCGGACCGGTTTTCAATATCTTTCCTGCTGACTCAAACCTAAAGCAGCATTCCTTCATCTTTTTTCCTATACACGACATTCCCATCACGCCGATCACCAGACTGCTTTCTGGAAGAATAACGGGCTCGTGTTCTCCCGGAACTTTACAGGGCAGCCGTCTGGAACCGTCTGCCTCCAGCAGCGTCAGATCCGCTTTCTTCATAAGCGCTCTCAATCGCCCGACAGGAAGCATAGAGAGCTTATGGTCGGCAGCCTTCCTTCCTACAACGGCATAACTGCCATTTTGCCACAGCTCCAGCACGTCCTTTTCTTCCATTGCAAGATTGGTATCCGGCTCAGCAATGTGCGTAGTAGTGCTGACTAAAACATGAAGTCCGCCCCTGCTGCACTTCTCCGCCAGTTCATACATAAGCGTAGTCTTCCCTCCCGCACCGACAATGGACACTACTTTATGACTTTCACAACATAATTGTATCAATCGCTCCAAATCCATAATCATTCCTGCCTTAAGACCGTGATCTGATCATTCGGTTTTACATGTCCTTCCTTCAGCACTTTTACAAAGATCCCTTCCCTTGGCATCACACAGTCTCCGGCAATCTTCCTGATCTCGCAGCCAAGATGGCACTCTTTCCCGATCTGCGTCACCTCGCATACTGCTGTTCCGATCTGAAGATTTGTCCCTACCGGCAGTTCATACAGGCAGATTCCTTCTGTCAAGATGTTTTCTGCAAATATGCCTGCCGGCAGTTCTGACTGCATGACCTTCTCTGCTTTTTCTACACTTTCTCTCGCAAGAAGGCTTATCTGTCTATGCCATTTACCCGCATGCGCATCCCCGTAAATACCATGTTCGGGGATCAGGATGGCTTCACTGACCGGCTGCTTTACTGTTCCTCGTTTCTTACTGATACAGACTGCTTTCACTGCAGCCATTGTGACGCCGCAATCCGTCTTACCCCCGGAAAGGAGGATCTCTATTCCATGCCTGACAGGATCGAGGACAGCGGTAATATTTTCTAACGCTGCTTTTTTGCTGCCCGGCAGATTCACGATTAAAGTCTTTTTTCTGATCCCTGCCACTGATCTGGAAAGACATCCCCGGTTAGTGATACTCATGCTTTTTGCCCTCATGGCTTCCGGGATGCCCCGAGCCTCCCGGTCTATGACCTCGAGCGTTGCCTCCGGCGTGACATCCCGCGGGGAAAATCCGGTCCCCCCTGTTGTCAGTACCAATGCTGCATCAAGCTTATCCGCGCAATAATACAATTCTTTTTTAATCTGTTCTTTTTCATCCGGAATGATCGCTCTATATCCGATCTCCCAGCCATTTTCCTGTAATAGCGCACATAAGGCCGGTCCGCTTGTATCTTCTCTCTCACCTGCATATCCTTTATCGCTGACCGTAAGCACTGCCGCTGTATATCCTGCCATCATCTCATCCCCCGTCTTTTCATTCATTCTCTGATCTCATAAAATCACCGTGTGCGCCTCCGGTCTTTTCAACCAGGCGGATATCCGAGATCACGATATCTCTCTGAATTGCCTTGCACATGTCATAAACGGTAAGCGCAGCGACAGTTACCGCGGTAAGAGCCTCCATCTCCACTCCCGTCTTTCCTTCACAACTTACATAACTTTTAATTTCAACTGAATTTGATTCTTCCCGCAAAGTTAGGGCAAGATCAATCCCATTTACTGCAAGCGGATGACACATCGGGATCAGATCCGAAGTCTTCTTTGCCCCCATGATCCCGGCAATCTGAGCTGCTGCAAGCACGTCGCCCTTTTTTACTCCTCCGGATCTGATAAGGCGAAAGGTTTCCTCATTAACCTTCACACTCGCCATAGCTGCGGCGGTTCTCTTAGAAATATCCTTCCCCCCGACATCAACCATTTTTGCTCTTCCCTCTTCATTAAAATGTGAAAAATCCATCTCTAACCTCCGATCCGATTCATATTACGTCCTGACTGGCTGCGGCATTCTGCGGACATCCCTGCGTGGCACTCAGGCTTGGCCCATATGGCGCGTTTCATCTGCTCTTTCATCCCTTCGCGGGACATTCCCTTAACGGGCCATTCTTCCCTGCTGTGCAGACATGGTTTTATTTTCCCGTCTGACGTCACCCTGATCCGGCGGCATTCCTTGCAGAAATGAGCGCTGATCGGTGTAATAAAGCCGACATTTCCCATAGCGCCGGGCATTCTGTAAAGTTTGGCCACACCGCCGTCTGCTTCCTGTGGGATCAGTTCCTTTTCCCGCTCCCTGATCCGTTCAAAGGCGCGATGGCACGGATAGATCGCCTCCCCGTCAAAATCTCCACTGTCATACATTGGCATCCACTCGATAAACCGTACGTCAACCGGATATTTTCGGGTCAGCTCCGCCAGTGGAAGGATCTCATCATCGTTAAAGCCGCCGAGCAGTACCACATTGATCTTCACTTTCCCAAAGCCGGTATTCAAGGCCGCTTCCAGCCCGTCCAACGCCTGGCGCAGCGTCCCCCGTCTTGTAATAAACTTATACCTCTCTTCGATTAACGTGTCAAGGCTTATGTTGACTCCTGAAACCCCCGCCATCTTTAATTCCCGCGCCATCTTCGGAAGCAGTATCCCGTTTGTCGTAAGGCACAGTTCCTCAACTCCCGGTATGTTCCCAATCTTCTCGCAGATGGAAAGGATATTTTTCTTGACAAGAGGTTCGCCGCCGGTGATCCTTATTTTGTGGATCCCCAGAGAGACTGCCGCCTGCGCAGCGCATAACATCTCTTCTTCCGTCATCATATCTGCATGTTCTTTTTTGCATATCCCCTGCTCAGGCATGCAGTATCGGCATCGCAGATTACACAGATCAGTAACTGACAGCCGCAGATAATCAATATTTCTCCCGAAACGGTCTCTCATGTGTCAATTCCTCAATTTCTGAATTCTTCATCTCTAATACTTTCCAAAGGTGCAGTTCGGATAGTGGCAGGCCTTGCACAGCTGGCATAATCCGCCGTCTCCCAGTCGGATCAGATCCTCTTTGGTCAGAGGGATCTTTGCGTAGATCTGGGGCAAAAGCACATCAAAAATCGTTGTAGGCATGCTGATGGCTGCTCCCGGGACTCCGAGAACCGGTATATCCTCAAGATATGCCGTCAATGTCATATTTCCCGGCTGTGCCGGTACGCCATGTGTGATGATCTTTGCGCCCAGCATACGGACTGCTGTCGGTGTCAGATCATCCGGATCCACCGACATGCCGCCTGTAAAAATCAGAAAATCCGCCCCGTTTTTCAGATGTGTCCTGGCTGCCGATACGATCATATCCAGATCATCATCGCAAATTGTTACGCCGATGATTTCTCCTGGATATTGTTTTAACTTTTCGCGGATCACGGGTTCGAATTTATCCCTGATCCTTCCCGTATACACCTCAGATCCCGTGATAATGACGCCTGCCTTTCGCTCATGGTAGGCTTTCAACTCCACAAGTTTTTTGTTTCTACAGAGCTCCTCCAGTCTGAGGATCTGACTTTCTTCTGTCACCAGAGGAACGATACGCATGGACGCAAGACGCGCCCCTTCCTCCACGGGATAATGATCCGGAAGTGTGGAGACAGTAATATCCCCGATCGAATTAATCTCTCTTAAGAGCTCTGTATCCACGCGTAACATTCCCCTATGATCAGCCAGCATTACAATTTTCCCTTCTGATACGTCCGTATAGTGCGTCCCCTCCGTCTGTATCGCCCGGGCTATCCTTAGAGCGGCCTCCTCCTCGTGGATCTCTCCGGCATTCTCCTCCCAGATAAATACATAGCGCTTCCCCAGATTTAAAAGTTCTTCTATGTCTTCCTTCTGGATAATATGCCCTCTTTTAAATGCCGCTCCCTTAAAGCCATCTCTCATGGCAGTAATATCATGACATAATTCCCTGCCGACTGCATCTTCAACCTTTATTTTTTTCATAGCTGCCTCCCGCTGTTTTTTAATAAAAGAATCTTTTCCGGAGGAATCGATATGGTCAGTTCTTCACCGCCTGCCGCTTCCCATTCTTTCTTCTCTGTCTCCCAGCCCAATATCTGATTTTCGGACGCCTCCGGTACCTTAAAAAATACCGTAATTGAAAACGGGTTTTCTACCACATCCACAACCTGGCATCGAAAAG
>CAZNXL010000160.1:0-2222 GCA_964577075.1 uncultured Dorea sp.
CATATCATGCTGATACTGCCCCACTCCAATTGACTTCGGATCAATCTTCACAAGCTCTGCCAACGGATCCTGAAGCCGCCTTGCAATAGAAGCGGCGCTTCTCTGACCCACATCAAATTTCGGAAACTCTTCGCTGGCCAGCCTGCTTGCGGAATACACGGATGCTCCTGCCTCATTGACGATCACATATTGCACCTTCCGGGGAATCTCTTTTAAAAGCTCCACGATAAACTGTTCCGACTCTCTGGACGCAGTTCCGTTTCCCACGGAGATCAGCGTAATATTATATTTTTCGATCATCTTTTTTAACAGGTCTTTTGAAGCCTTGATCTTCTGCGGTGTAGTCGGCGCTGTCGGATAGATGACTGTCGTTCCCATAACTTTGCCAGTCGGATCTACAACCGCAAGCTTACAACCGGTACGAAACGCCGGATCCCATCCGAGCACGGTCTGTCCAGCGATCGGAGGCTGCATAAGAAGCTGTTCCAAATTCTTTCCAAATACGTCGATCGCTCCATCTTCCGCCCTCTCCGTCAGATCATTTCTGATCTCGCGTTCAATGGCGGGCGCGATCAGTCTCTTATATGCATCTGCAACCGTTTCTTTTAAGACAGGCGTTGTAAATTCATTTTCCGCATGAATCGTCTTCTTCTCCAGATATCGGATGATATCCTCCTCCGGCGCTTCAATCTTTACAACAAGAAACTTCTCCCTTTCTCCTCGATTCAGCGCCAGTATACGATGTCCTGCAATCTTCCCGACCGGTTCCTCGAAATCATAATACATCTCGTACACAGATTCTGCCTTCTCGTCCTTCGCTGTAGAGATTACTTTCCCTTTCTGCATCGTAATCTTGCGGATCCATATGCGGTAATCCGCCTCATCGGAAATACTCCCGGCAATAATATCTTTTGCTCCGCTTACCGCCTCCTGAGCGGTTTTTACGCCTTTTTCTTCGTCTATATACTCCCCGGCGAGTTCAAGGACAGGTCTCTTTGTCCGCTGAAGAGTGATCAGCGCCGCCAAAGGTTCCAATCCTTTTTCCTTTGCAATGGTGGCGCGGGTTCTTCTCTTCGGACGATAAGGGCGATATAAATCTTCCACTACGACAAGAGCCTCGGCGGCAAGAATCCGCTTTTTCAATTCCTCTGTAAGCTTTCCCTGCTCCTCGATGCTCGACAGTACCTGCTCCTTTTTCTCATCCAGGTTCCTGAGATACGCCAGCCTTTCATGGAGTTTCCTCAGCTGCTCGTCATCCAATGTACCAGTCGCCTCTTTCCGGTATCTGGCAATAAAAGGGATCGTATTCCCCTCGTCGATCAATTTTACAGCAGCATCTACCTGCCATCTTTTCACATTGAGTTCTTCTGTTATCTTCTGATTAACATCCATTACAGTATCCTCTCCGGTTCTTTTATTCACAAGCTTTTTAATCATATGTGTACAGTATAGCGAATTTTCCTGCCGGTTGCAATGATATCGTCAATACCGAGTTCACTCTGTTTTCTTGAAAAATAAAAAACCATATGGTATACTGTTTTCAAATATCAAGAATTCATTCCGAAGGGAAACTGTATATTATGACTCAGCCAAATGACACAAAAGAACTGTCCAGACAGCAGCTTAAATCCAGGGAGACAAAGGCAAAGATTTTCAAAGCCGCAAAACGCATTTTGCGAAAAAAAGGATACGAACAATTATCGATCAAGAACATTTGTGAAGAAGCCGGTGTCTCTAACGGAAGTTTTTATCATCATTTTAAGACAAAGGATGACCTTCTTTCTTATTATATTGAAGAGCAGCCAGGCATTAATCCTGACCTTTTAGATCTTCCGGCGGATGCCGGGGATGCTAAGAAGACGATCATCTACGTATATTTGAATTATGTTCACTACTGTGAAGAACTCGGCGTAGAATTCATGTCCAACTACTATACTCCGAAAAACCAGTCGCTGAATCCTCTCATCCGTACAGAGCGCCCATACCCGATAATCACCGTACAGAACTATCTCCGGAAATGCATTGATGCAAAGATCCTGAACCTGAAGCATTCCCTGGAAGAGACTACTACTGATATCCGTATGATCGTTATCGGAAATGTATTTGAATGGTGTCTGAAAAAGGGGAATGCGGACTTTGAAGGAAATATGAAGCGGTCGCTTGAGACATATCTGGACGGAGCATTTTAATATGTCATAACATACAAAAAATCCTTTAAGCGC
>CAZNXL010000160.1:2232-5013 GCA_964577075.1 uncultured Dorea sp.
TTGTAGAAGGAAACACGGTAATTATAATAATTACCAAAAACAATAATATCTTTTCTGTAAGTTAATAATACTCTCTGACTTAGCATTTGTCCAATTGCTTATTTTTATAGGAATATATTTGTTATAGATATTTTCTATATCTTGTTCCGGGCGTCAAAAACTGGTATACTTTTTTTAGAAAATCAGCGAAAGGAATCTCTTCATGTATACATTTATCGTAAATCCCAATGCCCGCACCGGACTGGGGCAAAAAGTCTGGAAGGAACTGGAAAACATCCTGATAGAAAGAGGCGTCCGCTATCAGGTTTTTTTTACGAAATATCAGAATCACGCCACACAGATCGCGAAAAAACTTTCTTCCGGTTCCGGGCGATGCACACTGATTATACTCGGAGGCGACGGAACAATCAATGAGGTCATAAATGGGATCTGTGATTTTAGCGCAGTAACTTTAGGCTATATCCCTATCGGCTCCAGCAATGATTTTGCCAGGGGAATGCATCTGTCCGCCGATCCCGGTAAGGCGCTTGAAAATATTCTCATGCCTTCCCGCTATACCTATCTGAATATCGGAACCTTGCAATATGCCGGACACATGCGGCATTTCGCGGTGAGCAGTGGATTTGGTTTTGATGCCAGGGTATGTCACTATGTAGCAATTTCCCGTCTGAAACGTTTTCTGAACAAATTATCCCTCGGGAAACTCTGCTATCTCGGAATTGCTCTGAAAACCCTTCTTTTTCAGACTCCAAAATCTATCTCTGTTACATTGGATCACAAAAAGAAAGTCTCATTTAAAAAAGCTTATTTTGCTGCTTTTATGAATCAAAAATACGAGGGCGGCGGTTTCATGTTCTGTCCAAAGGCAGATCCGGCGGACAATCTTTTAGACGTGATAATTGTTGAGGGATTGCCGAAGCTTAGTATCCTCCTTCTGCTTCCTACCGCTTTTTTCGGAAAGCATACACGTTTTAAAGGAATCCACACTTATCAGTGCAGGCGCGCGCATATCACAAGTGAGATCCCGCTTCCCTTACACACTGACGGAGAACCTGTACTCTCGCAACAGGAAGCGGCGGTTTCACTGGAAAGTGCAAAAGTCCGGTTTATTATCAGTTAGCCAGGAGGATTTTTATGGTTGCGCTTATTGTTTTTCTGATCATTATACTGTTATACCTTTTTGCAATATTCCCAAGACTCGGTAACAGGCAAACTATCCTTAATATCACTCCACACATGTTTGCACACAGGGGATATCACAATATGGAATGCGGGATCCCTGAAAACTCCATGTCCGCATTCAGGGCAGCGATTAAAAAAGGATACGGCATTGAGCTGGATCTGCACTTAAGCAGCGACGGACAGCTGGTTGTTTTCCATGACTACACTCTTGAGCGGATGTGCGGGCACAACGGCGTCGTTGAAAATATGACATACGGCGAGCTCAGGCAGTACCGACTTCTTGGAACAGAAGAACCGATTCCACTCTTTAAGGATGTCCTTTCTGCCGTAGACGGTCAGGTACCGCTCCTCATTGAGCTGAAGATCCCCACATCCTCAGTGGAAATCTGCGAGAAAACCTATATGCTTTTGAAGGATTATCCCGGCAGTTATATGATACAGTCCTTTAATGCTATGGGACTTCGCTGGTTCAGGCAGCATGTCCCTTCGATACTCCGGGGACAGCTCTCCGCCCACCTGACCACAGAACAGACTCATGAAAGGCAGTTCCTGAAATTTATTGTTCAAAATCTCTTATGCAATTTTATCGGGAGACCGGATTTTATCTCATACAGACTTTCTGATCTTCCGCATTTATCAGTGCTGTTTTTAAAATATATATTGCATACTCCTGTTGCAGTGTGGACTCTGAAGACAGAGGAAGCATTAGAAACAGGAACTTTAAAATATGATATCCAGATTTTCGAAAAACACGGTGAAAATTATTAATATTAAGTGAACTTTATTGTTGAATATTTTTTTTCATGTTATAATCGCTTGTGAAGCAGGAATACATTATTGCAGCAGGCCATAAAAAGGGGCGTTTATTCATGACAATCATTGACAAAGCAAAAGCGCTGATCAGAAAATATAGTCACGCCTGGGTATTTCTTTACGCAGTAATCTATATGCCCTGGTTTTCGTACCTGGAGCAGCATGTGCAAAGAGATTATTACCTGATCCATTCACCGTTAGATGATTTTATACCGTTTGTTGAGTACTTCATCATTCCTTACTATCTGTGGTTTGTTTTCATGACTGTAAGCGTATTTTACTTCTTTTTTACGGATAAAAAGGGATTTTACAGATTGACATCTTTTCTGATCATTGGAATGACGGCATTTTTAGTTATATGTACCATATTCCCTAATGGATTAGACTTACGTCCGACGACATTTACAAGAGATAATTTTTGTGTTGATCTGGTACGGATGCTATATCGTGTAGACACTCCTACCAATGTTCTTCCGAGCATCCATGTGTTTAATTCATTAGGCGTGTTGATCGCAGTATCACATTGTGACAGGCTAAAAGCACATAAAGGCGCAGTGTGCGGCGTTTATGTTCTGGGCATTTTAATTATTATGTCCACCGTATTCTTAAAACAACATTCTGTCACCGATGTGATCGCAGCATTTGCGATGGCATGCATAGTCTATCCATTTGTCTATGCATCGCAGGCACGAAAAGCAACTAAGTTTTCTCATCAGCCAATATAAAATATAGGTAGTGTCAAGTAATCTATGAAAAACTGAACCAAAAGAAAAAGGCTCAGATGAA
>CAZNXL010000161.1:0-4997 GCA_964577075.1 uncultured Dorea sp.
ATGAAAAAAAATAGGAAATTATTGATCTCATTGATAGCGGCTATGATAGTAGCTGCCGGATTTGGAAGCATTTCTGCACAGGCAGACGACGGCGGAAGGCCAAAAAAAGTATCTATTAAAAAATCTTCCATGACCGTAAAGGCAGGGAAGAAATTCGAGATAAAAGCCAAAGTATCTCCGAAAAAAGCGGATGATGATTATCTAAGATGGGAAATAGTCTCCGGGAAAAAATATATAAAATTTGCAGATAGTGATCGCTCAGGCGATGAAATGGATTTTAAAGCGAAAAAAGCCGGAAAAGCCAAAATCAGATGTTATATCAAAGGGAAAAACAAGAAGAAATACGGTGATACCATTACTGTTACAGTAAAAAAGAACACTGGCAGCGATAACTATACTATTTCAAAAGTTGGAAAAACCACAAAAACTATAGAAGTGGGTGATGACTTTGAATTAAAGGTAAAAAAGGGTTCTTCTATTAAAAACAGCCAGCTCAAATGGAAAATTGCCGATACCGGCATTGTAAAATTTGATGATAACAAACGCTCTGGAAAAGAAGTAGAATTTAAGGCAAAAAAAATCGGAACCACAACGATTACCTGTACATGTACAAATAAAAAAGCCAAAACCAAAAAAATCACTTATACAATTAAAGTAGTCGCAGATCAGGATGACGACGATGATTAATTCCTTTATAGCACGCAATCGAGGCAGAGCTGAACATCTCTGCCTCGATTATTGTTTTCCGCCTTCGATGCTAATTAAAGCCGATCAGTCTTCTTGCCACGCTGTATGCCAGAGAAGAAATCTTGCGCCCCGATCTGCCCGGAATGTTCATTGTCTGCCCCAGAATGCCATAGCGGATCCGGATATATACTTTTATATCTTTTTTCTTCAGATAAGCCCAAAGCTCTTTCTTCTTTTCCAGATTCTCCTGCTTCTTTGAACGGATCAGCAAAATGGAAGATACCGTCATCATGATCGCCAGATAATTTATCATGTAATTACGCAATTTCTTGCTGGGAATATCATGGAGCTGGTACATGTTGATCATAGTCTTTGTAACAAAAATCTGCTGATCGATCCTTGATATCATAACCTTTTCATTTACAGACTGATCTTCCCTCCCGATAAAATAACGATAAAAATCTACATCCATATAATAGATTTTGCGTACATAAGGAAGCGGATAATATACATAGATATTATCTACATAAAAGGTATGTTTTGGCAGAGTCATCTGGCTCAGCTTCAGCATAGACGTACGATAAATAACAGAATGCATCAGGATATACTGGTCCAGATGAAAACGTCCGATATCATCCCACGTGAAAATCTCATCCTGCGGCAATACATTACGATAATGGATACACTTTTTATGTGCTGCTCCCACTTTCTCATAAACATAATTGGATACAAGCATATCTATTTCTTTATCTTCTTTCTCCAATTCTTTTAAAAATGCAATAATTTTATGGAGGGAATCTTCATCCACCCAGTCATCACTATCTACAACTTTAAAATACTTTCCTGTTGAATTCGCAAGTCCAGAGTTAACTGCATCTCCGTGTCCGCCGTTTTCCTTGTCAACTACCTTCACAATATCCGGATACTTTTCTCTATATTCATGAGCAATCTGTAAAGTATGGTCTTTTGAGCCATCATTAACGATAATGATTTCCACATCATCTCCTCCCGGAAGGATGCTTTCGATTGCATGAGACATATATTCTTCTGAGTTATATGACGGAATTGCAAATGAAATATATTTCACTTTCTATTTCCTCCTGTTTTTAAGACTCCCATTTAGTATAAAACATTCCCGTCTGTTTTCCAACTGATTTTTTCAGAAAAGCAAGTTATTTGATTGTAAAATCAAACAATATCCGATATAGTTATTAATAGAATTGGAGGAATGACATATGAAGAAAAATGTAATTGTAGGACAATCCGGCGGACCTACTGCCGTAATTAACGGGAGTCTGTACGGAGTTGTATCAGAAGGCCTTAAACAGACCGGCAAAATAGACCATGTCTACGGCATGGTGAATGGAATTGAAGGGTTTTTAAATGACCGCTATATGGATATTGGCGCCCTTAGCTCCACCAATGAACTGGAACTTGTAAGAACAACCCCGGGAGCATACCTTGGCTCCTGCCGGTATAAGCTTCCTGAAGATCTTGCCGACCCCGTGTATCCAAAATTATTTGAAAGATTTGAGGAAAAGAATATTGGATATTTCTTCTATATCGGCGGAAATGATTCTATGGATACCGTAAGTAAACTTTCACGCTACGCAGCCGGAATCAACAGTGACATTCGCTTTATCGGTGTACCAAAAACAATTGATAACGATCTTGTAGAGACAGACCATACACCAGGATATGGAAGCGCTGCCAAATACGTAGCAACTGTCGTAAGAGAGATTACGACTGACGCTACAGTTTATGACAATAAACAGTCTGTAACTATCGTGGAGATCATGGGGCGTCATGCTGGCTGGCTAACCGCCGCAAGTATCCTTGCCCGCAAATTCGAGGATGATAATCCGGTATTGATATATCTTCCGGAAGTTGCATTTGATCAGGATGCCTTTATTGAGAAAGTGAGAAATTCCTTAGAGACAACCCCAAATCTTGTCGTTTGTATTTCCGAGGGGATCAATGACGGGAAAGGAACCTTTATCTGTGAATATGCAAGTAATGTGGGCGTTGATAATTTCGGACATAAGATGCTTACCGGCTCTGGGAAATATCTGGAAAATCTTGTAAAGGAAAAAATCGGAGTAAAGGTACGTTCTATTGAACTCAATGTCTGTCAGCGCTGTTCCTGTGCGCACCTCTCAAGAGTAGATCTCGACGAAGCAGAGAATGCCGGAATCTATGCTGTGCAGGTTGCTCTTAACGGCGAAACAGGAAAGATGATCACTTTTATCAGGAATAAGAGTGTACCATACGAATTGTCCTACGGGACGGCTGATGTCAACATTATCTGCAACATGGAGAAACCTGTTCCTGCCGAGTGGATCATTAATGATGGTTCCGATATCAGCGCAGACTTTATAGATTATGCAAGACCTCTGACGCAGGGCTATGTAGAACTTCCGACCAAGAACGGTATCCCGCTTTTTGCATATCGTAAATAATAATTTTTATATCAGGGACGTTGTTAACAGTTTGTTCATTTATCTTTTAAAATTCTTTTACCACTTTAACATTGTTTCTTCACAGGTGATTTATATACTATAGTCAATCGAAGAAAACAGTGACATTATCATAGTAACACACTATTTTGAATAAACTTTTTCATAATACATGCCGGGAACCGCGAAGAGCGGTTACCCGGCATCCTCCCTGTTATGAGGATTTACAGGGATTTCCTTTTATATACATACCGGCAGCATATTCCTCCGGCTATTATAAAAGCTCCTATTCCCGCCATTCCCGCGACTCTGAACGGGATTTTTTTATTTTTTCTCTCTTTGGATAAGTTTCTTTCCGTTTTATCTTTCCTGTCCGCCGAAAAATATGTCCTGACAGGCTCTGTAACCTTTTTAGCAAAAGTTTCTTTTGGTGTAATACTAAAATATATCTTCTTTTCCGTTTCATTTCCAGCCCGGTCTCCGGCGTTAACAACTATCTCATAATCCTTACATTCGTGTAGCGCATACTCGTACGTCTTTCTTCCGGGATAAATCTTCTGGTTCTCTCCGTTAATCTGTATCTTTCCGATAGTATCCTCTGCTTCTTTAAGTCCCACCTTAACGCATCGTTCTTCCTCATATGTCTCTCCTTCCTTTACATTTTCAAATATGATCTGCGGCGCAGTATGGTCTATTACAAATTCCGCAACTGCCTTTGCTCTGTTTCCTGCGGCATCTGCCGCCCTGACTTCCATCTTGTGTCTGCCTTCTGAGTCAATTGTTCTCCCCATATGATACATTTGCCCGTCCACTTTCATTTCATATGTATATGTAGTCAGATCCTGGATCATAACTCCCGGCGGATATGTCCAGCGGAAGCTTTTAAGATACTGTCCGTCTAAAGTCCCTACATACCTGATAATAGGATTTGCTTTATCGACAATAACCTGCATCGCATCCTCCGATACATGTCCGGCCATGTCTTTTGCCCGGACTTTTATGCGATAAATCCCATCTTTTTTAAGTTCTTTACGGAAAATCCACTTTCTGCCATCAGGTTCCCACCCCGACTGCGACAGCTTTTTCTGTTTTCCTTTCGCATTCTCCCATACGACCTGTGCAGAAAACTCCTGCAAAACATTTTCTTCCTCTGTCTCACATGTAAGATTTATTGTTTTTCCGGTAATAGAATAATTTTTTGCTCCTTTTATCTTCACTTTCGGCGCTTCATTATCAATATAAACCGTTTTTGTCTTTTCATTTTTATTCCCGGCTTTGTCCTCGGCAATAATTGTAACCTCAATGCCGTTTCCCTGACAGGATGTCTGTGTAATCTCAAACTCTCCTTTTTCACCTTTCGTACTTTCCAGTGTTCTTCCTCCCACCTTACAAGCGAGCGTCACGCCATTGCTTCCTGTATCTTCACCTTTGGCATAAAGCGTAACTTTTCCCTGATACCATGTGTCAAACCCTTTTGGCACACTCATTTCGATATCCGGAACTTTTGAATCAATAAGAATCTCCTTTTTTAACTCATATTTTTCCAGTTTTTCGCCTTTTTCGTCTTCCATCCATATATGAAGAATATTTTTCCCCTCAGAGAAGCTCTTGTCCCCGATCACTGCTCTGTCTCCCTTTTTCTCTAATGTTTTTTCTTCTGTCTTTTTATCTCCATGCTTCACATAATATTTTGTCACACCGCTTTCACTTACATGCGAGATCGTAATTTCCGGCTTTTTTGTGTAATATCCGTGCTTGCCGTTCTCCGGCGGTATGTCCACTTTGTATTTTTCAATTACTTTTTCTTCCACGGGAGGTTTTTCATCTTCCCCTTCACCACCGCCCTGTTCATTT
>CAZNXL010000162.1:0-4935 GCA_964577075.1 uncultured Dorea sp.
TCATCCGCCGTCATTGTATTAATGCCCGTGCGCTCTTCTATCATCTCTTCCAGACCTCTGAGCAATGCCCCGCCTCCGGTCAGCATAATACCGCGATCCAGAATATCCGCCGAAAGCTCCGGCGGAGTCTTTTCCAATACATTTATCACCGCTTCAACAATCTGGCTTGCCGTCTCTCTGAGCGCCTCTTCCGTCTCCGCCGATGTAACGTTAACTGTCTTGGGCAGTCCGGTGATCAGATTCCTTCCCCTGACTTCCATTGCGTCATTCTCCATCATCTGATAGGTGGTACCGATCTGGATCTTGATATCCTCAGCAGTGCGGTCACCGATCAGAAGGTTATGTTTCTTTCGCATAAACCGGACAATTGCTTCGTCAAAATCATCTCCCGCAATCTTAAGAGATGTATTGACTACCGTTCCGCCCAGGGAAATCACTGCCACATCCGTTGTGCCTCCGCCGATATCGACGATCATGTTGCCGACCGGCTTTGAAATATCAATTCCCGCTCCGATCGCCGCTGCCACCGGTTCCTCTATCAGCTTCACATCTCTGGCGCCGGCAGCAAAGGCCGCTTCTTCTACCGCTTTCTTTTCTACCTCTGTCACTCCGCTGGGTACACAGATGCTGATGCAGGGTTTTCTGAATGTCCGCCTGCCCATTGCCTTTTGTACAAAATATTTGATCATCTTCTCTGTCACAGTATAGTCGGAAATAACGCCTTTCCTCAACGGGCGGATAGCAATCACGTTTCCCGGCGTACGCCCTAACATCAGTCTTGCTTCCTCGCCGATTGCTTTTATCGTATTCGTATCCCGGTCAAATGCAACTACAGAGGGCTCTTTCAGTATGACGCCTTTGCCCTTCACATATACAAGGACGCTGGCCGTTCCCAAATCAATTCCAATATCTACTGACATTCCTAATCCCCCTTTTTTCTTAAATCTTTGTGAAGCATGGTTTTGATATATTTTCCGGTATAAGAGACAGGATTTTCAGCGACTTCCTCGGGAGTTCCTTTTGCGATAACGATACCTCCCCCGTCTCCGCCTTCCGGTCCCATATCAATAATATAATCCGCCGTCTTGATCACATCCAGATTATGTTCTATTATAATTACTGTATTGCCATCTGTCAACTTGTGTACATCATAAAAATGCAGACCCGTTGTCGGTTCATCTAAAATATAAATTGTCTTTCCGGTACTTCTCTTGCTTAATTCCGCTGCCAGCTTAATCCTTTGAGCCTCGCCTCCGGAAAGCTGTGTGGATGGCTGACCCAAACGGATGTAGGAAAGTCCCACATCATAAAGCGTTTCCATCTTTCTTCGGATAGTCGGAACATTTTCAAAGAAATGCAGAGCTTCTTCTACTGTCATATTCAGCACGTCATAAATGCTTTTCCCTTTATATTTCACTTCCAGCGTCTCGCGGTTATATCTCTTTCCGTGACAGACCTCACAAGGCACATAGACGTCCGGCAGGAAATGCATCTCGATCTTAAGGATACCATCTCCGGCGCATGCCTCGCACCGCCCGCCTTTCACATTGAAGCTGAATCTCCCTTTTTTGTAACCTTTCGCCTTCGCATCCGCCGTCGCGGCGAACAGATCTCTGATCAGGTCAAAAACTCCTGTATAGGTTGCAGGATTCGACCGCGGAGTACGCCCGATGGGAGACTGGTCGATCGCGATCACTTTGTCAAGTTGTTCGATTCCTCTGATCCCTTTGTGTTTTCCCGGAATGGTCCTCGCACGGTTCAGATCTCTGGAAAGATGCTTATACAAGATCTCGTTGATCAGGGAACTCTTTCCTGAACCCGATACGCCCGTAACGCAGGTCATAATTCCAAGAGGGATCATAACATCAATATTTTTCAGATTATTTTCACTGGCTCCCATTACTTTAAGCCATCCTGTCGGTTTTCCGCGTTCCGCCGGGACGGGAATCATCTCTCTTCCACTTAAGTATGCGCCGGTAATGGAATTCTTATTCTTCATAATATCCTCAACCGTCCCCGCTGCAACAATCTCTCCGCCGTGCTCACCGGCTCCCGGACCCACGTCAATGATAAGATCTGCTTCACGCATCGTCTCTTCATCATGTTCAACTACGATCACAGAATTTCCAAGATCACGCAGATGCTTTAGCGTATTCAGAAGCTTATCATTATCCCTCTGGTGGAGTCCGATACTTGGTTCATCCAAAATATATGCCACGCCTACCAGTCCGGAACCGATCTGTGTCGCAAGACGGATTCTCTGTGCCTCGCCTCCTGACAGAGAAGCGGTCGCTCGTGCAAGAGTCAGATAATCCAGCCCCACATCCAGTAAAAACCGGGTCCTTGCCTGTATCTCTTTTAAAATCTGTCCGCCGATCAATCTCTGCTGTTCGGTTAATTCAAGCTTTTGCAAAAAAATCTGGAGCTTCCCTATAGATAATGTTGTCACTTCATAAATATTTTTTCCTCCCACCGTAACCGCCAATGCTTCCGGCTTTAATCTCTGACCGCCGCAGGCACGGCAGGGCGTGATCCGCATAAACTCCTCATATTCCGCTTTCGTCGTCTCAGAAGACGTCTCTCTGTATCTGCGTTCAACGTTTTTGATCAACCCTTCAAATGCCACATCATAGAATCCTTCCCCCCGCTGTCCTCTATAATGTACTTTTACTTCCCTGCCGTTCGTTCCATAGATCAATATATCCTGAATCTTCTTCGGATAATCTTTAAAAGGAGTGCCCAGAGAAAAATGATACTCCTGGGATAATGCATCCAAAATCGCATACGTAAAACTTTTTTTATCCGTACATGACTGCCATCCCATAACAGTAATCGCTCCTTCCAGGATGCTGAGTCTCTTGTCCGGGATCATCAGATCTGCGTCAAATTCCATCTTATATCCCAGGCCGGAGCAGACCGGACATGCTCCGAAAGGATTATTGAAAGAAAAACTTCTCGGCTCGATCTCATCGATACTGATCCCACAGTCAGGACAGGAAAAGCTCTGACTGAAATTGACCGGTTCCCCTCCGATCACGTCTACGATCATAAGTCCTTCCGCCAGATGCAGTACATTCTCGATAGAATCCGCCAGTCTCTTTTCAATTCCTTCTTTCACAACAAGCCGATCTACGATAATCTCAATATTATGTTTTATATTCTTGTCAAGCGTGATCTCTTCCGAAAGCTCATATAGGCTGCCGTCAATCCGGACGCGGACATATCCGCTTTTTTTTGCCCTCTCCAATAATTTTGCATGAGTACCCTTGCGCCCTCTCACAACCGGCGCTAAAAGCTGTATCTTTGTGCGCTCCGGAAACTCCATGATCTGGTCTGCCATCTGGTCTACCGACTGCTTCCTGATCTCTTTCCCGCATTTCGGACAGTGGGGGATCCCGATTCTCGCATAAAGCAGCCGGAAATAATCATAAATCTCCGTTACGGTACCCACAGTTGAACGCGGATTGCGGTTCGTAGACTTCTGATCAATAGAAATTGCGGGGGGAAGCCCCTCTATACTCTCTACATCCGGCTTTTCCATCTGCCCTAAAAACTGTCTTGCATAGGAGGACAGCGACTCCATATATCTTCTCTGTCCCTCCGCATAAATCGTATCAAATGCAAGGGATGATTTCCCGGAACCGCTCAGGCCAGTAAATACCACTAATTCGTTTCTCGGTATCTTCAGATCAACATTTTTCAAATTATGCTCATTCGCCCCCCGAATGGTAATGAACTGTCTATTATCCTTATTTTTTGACATGATCTATCCTTCCTGAAGCAGCTTCTTTAATTCGACTAATTTATCACGCAACTCTGCCGCCGCTTCAAAATTAAGTTCTGCTGCTGCTTTTTTCATCTGTTTTGTGAGATCTTTGATCAATTTCTCTAATTCTTTTGTACTCATGGACTCCGGATCCTTTTCCAGACGAAGCTCTTCTGCCGCTACTTTCCTGGAGATACTGATAAGATCCCTGACGCTCTTCTGAATAGACTGTGGTGTGATCCCATGCTTTTCATTATATTCTTTTTGAATGCCGCGCCTGCGCTCAGTCTCCTCGATCGCCCGCTTCATGGAATCCGTTATAGTATCCGCATACATAATAACGTGTCCGTCAACATTTCTTGAAGCTCTCCCGATCGTCTGGATCAGAGAAGTCTCTGAGCGAAGGAAGCCTTCCTTATCAGCGTCTAAAATTGCGATCAACGTGATCTCCGGTATGTCAAGTCCCTCTCGCAAAAGATTGATTCCAACAAGTACATCAAATACATCTAATCTCATATCGCGGATAATCTCCGCCCGCTCAAGCGTGTCAATATCAGAATGCAGATATTTTACACGGATCCCAAGCTCCCGCATATAATCCGTCAGATCCTCCGCCATATGTTTCGTAAGTGTCGTGATCAGGATCTTATTCTTCTTTTTTATCTCCCTGTTTACTTCTGAAACAAGATCATCGATCTGCCCCTCTACCGGCCGCACTTCCACCGGCGGATCAAGAAGCCCTGTAGGTCTGATCACCTGTTCGGCGCGGAGGAGCTCGTGATCACTCTCATAAGGTCCCGGCGTTGCCGAGACAAAGAGCGCCTGGTCGATCTTACTCTCAAACTCCTCAAAACTAAGCGGCCTGTTATCCTTCGCAGATGGCAGACGGAACCCATAATCCACCAGCGTAGACTTTCTGGACTGGTCTCCGTGATACATTCCTCCGATCTGCGGGATCGTCATATGCGACTCATCAATCATCATAAGAAAGTCATCCGGAAAATAATCGATCAACGTATGCGGCGGCTGCCCCGGCGCTAACCCTGTCAGGTGTCTGGAATAATTCTCAATTCCCGAACAAAAGCCTGTCTCCCGCATCATCTCTATATCAAAATTAGTACGTTCAGAGATCCTCTGTGCCTCTAAAAGCTTTCCTTCACCCTTAAAAT
>CAZNXL010000163.1:0-4888 GCA_964577075.1 uncultured Dorea sp.
GCGTCATCTACCGTAACGATACCAACCATACAATGCTCGTGATCTACGATCGGGGGTGCGATAAGACCGTATTTCATAATCGTTCTTGCCACTTCCTCCTGATCGTCTGTCGTATGCGCATAGAGCATATTCGTATCCATAATCTCTTCAATCTGCCTGGATTCACCGGTTGTCAGGAGATCTTTGATATCAACCACGCCGATCAGATGTCTTTTTTCCGTCACGTAGCAAGTATAGATCGTCTCTCTGTTAAGGCCGACCTGACGGATCTTCATAATCGCATCCTCAACCGTCATCTCTTTGTTAAGTGCGATGTAATCCACATTCATCACGCTTCCGGCGCTATCCTCCGGATACTGGAGAAGCTGATTGATCTGCTCACGTTTTTCTTCGTTCGTCACCATCAAGAGTCTGTCCACAACATTGGCGGGCATCTCCTCCAGCACATCAACAGTATCATCAAGATACATCTCTTCCATGACTTCCTCGAGTTCCGAATCTGTAAGCGCATTGATCAGCACCTCGCGAAGATCACTGTTCATATAGGAGAATGTCTCAGCAGCCTCTTCCTTGACAAGCAGCCGGAAGATTAAGACAAGCTGTTTTTCATCTACTTCTTCCAATATATCTGCAAGGTCGACGGGATACATATTATTCTCCAGTTCTTCTTTCAGTTCTTTAAACTGGCGGCTCTCAAGCATCTCCTGAATCCGTTCGATCGTCAGTTCCTCACGTTCTTCGCCATAGTCATAAGAAAATTCACTTTGCGCAACGGCATCACCCCATTCTTCTGCAGTAACATTGCTCAGATCCTGATTCATCTTCATACATCCCCCTCCTTCCTTTACGAATAAATATGCCCCGCACAGACCCTTGGATATCATCTGTCGCGGGGTATATAATTTGCGAACTTCATTAAAATATAGTATAATCATTTTTATACAAATATACAAGGAGATTTTCATGAAAATTGTCGGATTAATTGCGGAATACAACCCATTTCACAACGGACATTTATATCATATACAAAAGGCAAAAGAAGTTACCGGCGCTGACACCGTCATTGTTGTCATGAGCGGTAATTTTGTCCAGCGCGGCGCTCCTGCCATCATGCCGAAACATATCCGTACGGAAGTTGCACTGGAGGCAGGAGTCGATCTCGTCCTTGAACTTCCGGTCTGCTTTTCCACCGGGAGCGCAGAGTATTTTGCCGCCGGCGCTATCTCACTTTTAGATCATCTCGGCTGTGTTGATTCCATATGCTTCGGAAGCGAATGCGGCGATTACAAATTGCTTGATCAGATTGCCGATATTACAACAAAAGAGCCGGAAGGATACAGACAGATTTTAAAAAGCTGTCTTGCCAGAGGCATGTCTTTCCCCTTAGCAAGACAATGGGCTCTCCGGGAATATCTTCAGGATGAAACGCTGAGCACGGTTCTCGAAGAACCTAATAACATCCTGGGTATTGAATATATAAAGGCGCTGGAACGATATAACAGCAGCATGAAGGCATATACGATCAAACGGATCGTCTCCGATTACCATGACGACTCTTTAAATTCCGGCTACAGCTCTGCATCTGCGATTCGAAAGCTCTTAGCCTATACATGCAATGCGATCCATCTGGAAGACGATGGCATGTTTGACGAGCCAGGCCTTTCCGAAGTTTTAACCAGACTGGAAAATGAAGTTCCAAAGAGTTGTATCCGCTTTCTTGACGAAATGCACCGCACGCGCTATCCAATCTATTCCAATGACTTTTCGGCGATCCTTGGATACAGGCTTCTGACGGAAACAAGGGATACATTAACCGAATACCTTGATATCAATGAAGACCTGGCAAACAGAATCGTAAATCATGCGAATGACTTTATCTCCATGGATCAGTTCTGTAATCTGCTAAGGACAAAGGATACTACTTACGCACGGATCAGCCGATGCCTGTTCCATATATTGCTTGATATTAAAACATCTGACATGTCAGACTATAAAAAAAGCGGATACTGCCAGTACGCAAGAATTCTGGGATTTAGGAAAGACAGGAGAAAATTATTATCTACTATAAAAAAGTACAGCGATACACCTCTGATCAGCAAATTATCCCACGCAGAATCTCTTTCTGAGACAGGAAAGAAAATGATGCGTCAGGACATCTTTGCCGCAAATCTGTATGAACGTATTGTCACGGAAAAGTTTAAACAGCCTTTTATCAATGAATACCAACAGCAAGTGATCAAATTATAATTTCGTTCATTAGCGGGCGTCCTCTGATTACACCTCAATCTTCTTACAACATGCGATTGCCATAGATCCCGGTCCTATATGGCAGGACACGCTGAGTGACAGAGGATCCATATGTACCTCATATCCCGGAAAACGGTCCTCGATCTCCGACTTCCAGTTCATAGCCTCTTCCTCTGAACAGGTATAAGCCGCCATCAGGTGAAGCTCCTTTCCCGCAAACCGTTCTTTTATATCCGTCTCCATGGCGTCAAGCATCTTTTTCTTTCCTGCTTTGAAACCTCTTACTTTTGCAAAGGCATCCAGCTTATCCCCCTGGATCGTAAGCACCGGTTTAATATTTAATACTGCGCCGAGAGCTGCGCCTGCCGGAGTCACGCGTCCGCCTTTTTTCAGATATTTGAGAGTATCAACTGTAATGTAAATACTTGCCTCCAGTTTTTCCCTCATAAGAACATCTACGATCTCTTGTGCGCTCATACCCTTCTCTTCCATAGCGATGGCATCCAGAACGGACTGACGCTGTGTAATAGAGATCCTCTGATTATCTACTACATGCACTTTTCCGTCATAGTCCTGTGCGAGAGCGGCTGCCGTCTCACAGGAACTACTGAGTCCGCTTGACATCGGGATATGGATAATCGCGTCATACTCCTCAAGAACCCTGTCCCACAGATCAATCACATCTGCAGGTGAAGGCTGAGAAGTAGAGATGTCCGCGTCTTCCGCCAGTTTGTTATAGAACTCTTTCTGTGTCAGCGTAATATCTTCAAAATACATCTTTCCATTAATAAAAAATGGCATCGGCAGTACATGGATTCCAAGTTCCTTTGCCTGCATCTGTGTAATTCCACTGTTGCTGTCTGTTACAATTGCAATTTTTCCCATCTTTTTATCTCTCCAATTTTTTAAGCAATATTTGATATGTAGATGCATTTTTCATCTCGATTCCTCATGAGTTTTTCATAATGTAATAATGTCCGAAATCGCATCCCTTTTTGCAACAATAATCGGAATCTCCTCTCCCCTGTAGGGATTATCTCCCATAGTGACCTCCAGCTTAACTGTCTCATAAGCAAGTTCCGCATAATTATTTTCCCTGCTCAAATGCCCCAACACCACAGACTGGAGCTCGTCATGTAGTATATCACAAAGGAGTCGTCCTGACAATTCATTTGACAGATGTCCTCTGTCTCCCATCACTCTCCGCTTCAGAGGATATGGATATGGCCCCACCTCCAACATATGCAGATCATGGTTGGCTTCCAGCACTACCGCATTCAGATTTTTCAAATTATCGACCGTATATTCATCATAGGTTCCAAGGTCTGTTACCACTGCCGCCGCCTTGTTATCACTCTCTATCCTGTATCCGCAAGGTTCGTTGGCATCATGCGAGATGGCAAACGGGGAAATCTTAAGACCTCCCAGACAAAACTTCTCATCAATCCGAATTTCATGAAGAATCCCCCCGGGAAGCTTCCCAAGGGAATCACATTTTTTAATGCCTTCAATCGTTCCTTTTGTAGCATAAATCGGGATTTTATATCTCCGGCTGAACACTCCTAATCCCTGAATATGATCACTATGTTCGTGAGTAATGAGGATTCCTTTCAGTTCTTCCCCTCTGATCTCCAATACGTTCAACCCTGCCTCTACTCTTTTTTTGCTGATTCCGGTGTCCACAAGCAGATGGGTGTGATCATCTCCCACATAAATACAATTTCCGCTGCTTCCACTGGCTATGCTGCATAATCTCATCTATGTAATCCTACCTGTTATCTTCTAATTTATCTCTGGCGATATATTTCTTTAATATTATAAATCCTTCACAGCCTGGTCAAGCTGCATCATCGTCTCAGCAAAGACACCGCTGTTATCAATAACCCTGTCGCAGTATCTTAGAAATTTGTCTTTCGGAAGCTGTGCCGCAATGATCTCGTCTACCTTTTCAGCGTCATAACCTCTTGAAAAGATCAGGCGGTTTTTGCGGATATCATCTTTTACATAAATGTACCACAATTCATCACAGATCTCGTCATAATTATCTTCAATCAAAAGAGCGGATTCTATCACAAATAAATTGGTATGCTTGCGTTCCTCATGTGAGATCTTCTTCCGTACCTCTTCCTTGACCGCCGGATGGACAATCGCATTCAAAACTTCCCGTTCTTTCTGGTCTTTGAACACAAGATCCGCCAGAGCGCTGCGATCAAGCTCTCCTCTTTCGTCCAACATCTCTTTTCCGAAATGTTCCACAATCGCATCATAGCAGGCTCCGCCTTTTTTCTGAAGCTTTTTTCCCACCCTGTCAGTCTGACATGTCGATGCCCCATATTTGTTATTGAGATACTCAAGAACCTGTGTTTTTCCTGCTCCAACTCCTCCGGTAATTCCAATAATCTTCATCTTTTCTCCTCCTGACATAAACGATGCCCGTCTTAATTACATTTTCCTACTTCGCTTCATACCAGTTTGTCCCTGTATGCATATCTATCACTAAAGGTACAGACAAGGAAGCTGCCTGTTCCATCTCTTCTTTCAATATCTTTTTTACCTTCTCAAGCTCCGGCTCCCATGCTTCGATCAGGAGTTCATCATGAACCTGTAATACTAACTTAGACTTAAGCTTCTCCTCCTTAAG
>CAZNXL010000164.1:0-4840 GCA_964577075.1 uncultured Dorea sp.
AAGGTACAGGGAATGCATCTGAAATAAACATACTTATATTTGAAAACATACTTATCTGCAACTTTACAATATTTTGGGTATAGAATATAATAATCAGTATCCGATAAACAGGCAGGATAATGATTATGGAACGTAATTACATGAGTGCAGATGCATTGGTAGAGCTGGAATTTCTCATGGAGCCATCAAAAGGAATACATTATCATGAGAATTTTGAATTGTTGTTTGTAGTCAGTGGAAAGATGGATATGATTATAGAGGATCAGTCCTGGAGCCTGAAACAGGGGGATATGATTCTTACAAATCCAAATGTCAGGCATACTTACCAGATTACACAGGAGATGGTTGTTGCCAGATTCAACATCTCTAATGTAAAGGTGAGGGAACTGCTCGGTATGGACCGGGTTTGTTTCTGGTGTAATTCTGCGGCGGACCACAGTGAAGGATACGATCAGCTCAGACGGATCATTCATCAAATCATCCATCAGGCGTTTCAGCAGAAAAACAGAACAAGGCTTTTCATGAACAGTATGTACTATCAGATGCTGCATGTACTGGCAGAATACTTCCTGATCGAAAGTGTAACAGAGGTAGAACATGAGGGCGGAAATAGTGACCGTATGCAGGAGATATTTGCATTTATCCGGTTAAATTACCGGGAGAATATATCCTTACAGGATTTGTCGGATCGATTATATTTATCAACAGCCTATATTTCCAGATTCATTAAACAGAAGTGTGATATGACATTTCTTGAGTTGCTTAATCAGGTGCGCCTGGGACATGCCATGGAGGATCTTCTGTATACTGATGAGTCTGTAACCAAGATTGCCCTGAATAACGGATTTGCCAGTGTGGCGGCCTATAATAAGGCTTTCAGGTCAGCATATGACGTTACTCCTACGGAGTATCGGAAAAAGCGCAGAGATAATCTGAAAAACGGAAGCGCAGAGAAAGAAATGCAAAGTCGAATGATACAGCTAAAGGTGGATGAGTATCTGGATAAAAATCCGTTGGATCAGCAGGAGGAACCTGATAAGCAGAAAACAATGGTTATTGTAGATACCGAGCATGGGAGAAGAGCGAAGAATGAAAATTATGCAGGTATCATGATCAATGCAGGGAGGGCTGCTTGCCTTACTGATGCGCAGATTCAGCAGCAGGTATTGGAATGTAAGACACACTTGAAGACGGAATATGTCAGAATCGAGCATTTATTTGATTCACAGCTGCTCCTGTGTACGGAAGAGCAGCCGGATATGCTGAATATGAGCCGAATAAATGTGATATTGGATTTTCTGGTTCGTAACAGATTAAAACCATACATTGAGCTTTCTGATAAACCCATCTGGCTACATAGGAACATGAAGCAGATCATTGATGTATATAGACATCCGATGTTTTTTCAAAATGAAAAGAAGATGCAGAGCTTTTACAGCCGGTTATTTTCACATTTCGTCAAAAGATATGGTGAGGAAGAAGTTGGTCAGTGGTATTTTGAATACTGGGAAGATAATGGAATTTTTTTTGATGCAGCAGGAGAATTCAGCGTAGAAGAGATTGATAAGGAAGGTCACCTTGACTATCTTCGCAGATTCGGACTAATTGCAGAGGCGCTACGAAAAATTATTCCGGAGGCGAAGATTGGCGGAGCGGGATTTGTGACCAGAATACTGGGAGAGAAACGCCTGGGGAAAATGCTTTCCATTTGGAAAGAACAGGAGCAAACGCCAGACTTTATATCGATTAACTGTTATCCCTATATTTTGGAAAAAGTCGGGAAGACTGCAATGGAGAAGAGAAATGCGGATCCCGGTTTTGTAGCTCAGCATATTGGCATAACCAGAGCTGCTATGCAAAAAGCGGGAATGGGAGAGCTGCCGCTGCACGTTTCTGAATATGCATTAAGTCTGTCGGATCGCAATCCGGTCAATGACAGTTGTTATAATGGCGCGTGGGTAATGTACAATGCGCTGCAATGTATGGGAAAAGCAGATATGATCGGTTATTGGATGATGAGTGACAGGCACGCAGAGCATAGTGACACATGTGGCCCATTATTTGGTGCAACAGGACTCATGAGTAGGGATGGTTTTTGTAAGCCTTCTATGTTTGCGCTGGATTATATGGGGCGACTCTACCCGAATATCTGTTATGCGGATAACGCCTGTGCTGTGACCAGAAGCAGCAGATCAAAAGTGAGGATTGTATGCCACAACATGAAACGTCCCGGTATTCATTATTATCTGAAAGAAGAAGATACTATCCGGGTAGAAGACGTTGCAAAGCTGACTGAAGACTGTAGTTTTCTGACCATGTGTTTTAAAATTTCAGGAATGGAAGATGAAACGTACATTATCAGCAGGAATCTGATCAACAGAAAGCATGGAAGCATACAGGAATTATGGATAGAACTGAACCAGGAGGATAATCTTTCTATGTATGAAATGAATTATCTGCATAAGGCGGCCATCAGTCACATGAGTATGCAGGAGATAGAGGTGAAGAACCATATTCTGGAATTTGAAACGACAATGATGCCAAATGAATTTCAGTATATTTATGTTTACCCGAAGTAAAATATACGTCGGGACAAAAATGCAACCGCAGATTTTGCAGATTTTATTGGAACTTCGGGAATTTTTTTCCTGAAGTTCTTTTTTGCTCAAAAAAGGATATAGAAAAAGAGCAATATATGAGATGAAATATCAATTCTTTTTTCCTATCATAATGGAAACATGAAATTAATATCAGGAGAGTGAAGAAACTATGAGAAATAGAGAACCGGAAAGGGAACCTGGCTGGGTAAAAAGAACAGGAATCTATATATTGGGAATTATTTTGGTATCACTGGGGATTGTATTCTGTAAAAAATGCAATATGGGTATTTCGCCTGTCAGTGGAATTCCGTTTGTTTTGGAGAAAATCGTCCCGATTACATTTGGTAATCTGACTATGCTGTTTCACTTTGTTAATATCACATTGCAGATGGTATTGATGAAAAAAATCCTGGATGTCAGACTGCTTCTTCAGATACCATTGGCTTTTGTATTTGGTGTAACAATAGATTTTTTTAATAAGCTGATTGTATTTGATCAGAATAATCTGGCGCTGCAGATTATTGCGTTGCTTCTGAGTATTTTATTTACTGCGCTGGGAATGGTATGCATGATTCATATGGATCTGATCCAGAATCCGCCGGATGGTTTTGTAAGACAACTGTCGGTTATGACATCAAAGGAACTTGGCACTGTGAAAATTGCCTATGATGTCAGTTGTGTAGTGGTCTCTGTGATGATCGGTCTGATATTCCTGAGAAAAATCTATGGGTTGGGAATCGCTACAATTGCATCGGCACTTTTGGTAGGAAGAACAGTAACCTTTATTCGTAAATTGCTTTTAAAGGGTGAATGACAAGAATTGACAGTTAAATTTTGTTGTTTCCTACGGCTCTGTTTTTGTTAAAAAAAACAGGGTCGTTTTTTGTTATGAAACTGGGTGAAAGGAAGAATGTTTTTTAGCGAATCTGCAGATATACTGATATTATCAAAACAGGAAAACTATAAAAAAAAGAAAGGTGGATATTTATCATGAAATTTGGTTTATTAACAGCTATATGTGAAGGAATGACATTTGAAGAAGTAGTAGATTTTGCAGCAGAGAACAATCTGGAATGTCTGGAAGTGGCTTGTTGGCCTGCTACAGGAGCAAAAAGAAGATATGCAGGTGTCAGTCATATTGATGTTGTGAATTTGACAGAAGAGAAAGCGAAGGAAATCAATGCACTTTGCGGGAAGAAAGGTATACAGATTTCTTCTCTTGCATATTACCCAAATACACTGGATCCGAACCTGGAAAAAAGAGCAGCTTATGTAGAGCACCTTCATGCACTGATTGATGCAGCTGCATTGCTTGGCAATAATATGATCTCTACGTTCATCGGTCGTGTGTCAGATAAAAACTTCGATGAAAATCTGGAAATTGCAAAAGAGGTATGGACTCCGATTCTCGCGCATGCAGAGAAAAAGAACGTAAAGATAGCCATTGAAAACTGCCCGATGTGGTTTACTAATGACGAGTGGCCGGGTGGTCAGAATATTATGACAACTCCTGCAAACTGGAGAAAGATATTTTCAGCGTTGCCAAGTCCGTGCTTAGGAATCAATTATGATCCATCTCATTTTGTATGGCAGCAGATTGATTACATTAAACCACTTTACGAATTCAGGGATAAGATTTTTCACGTTCATTACAAAGATATCAAAGTGTATCAGGATAAACTTGCAGATGTTGGTGTAATGGCAAATCCATTGGAATATATGTCTCCGAAGCTCCCAGGACTTGGAGATGTAGATTGGGGGAAATATATATCTGCGCTGACTGATATTGGATATAAGGGTTGCAGTGTTATTGAGGTTGAAGATAAGGCATATGAAGAATCACTGGAAAGTGCCAAGAGAGCAGTGGTTCAGAGTGCAGGATATCTAAGAAACTTTATCGGATGAATGGAAAAAGATAATTTCATTGTCAGGTGTAAATTACAGGTCATTCCGTATTTTGGGGAATGGCCTTATTTTATTTCAATAAAATTTAAAATATATGACCAATCTGTGATTGCTTTAATGGCTGTATGTTCCCCTGGATTAATTCCATTTCCGACTTAATCATGAGAAAAACCGAATTGTTTGTCAATCTTGTACAGAATATAATGTATATAAAAAGGTTACTATTCACAGCCGATTTGAAATAGATATACAGACTCGTCGTGCTTGCACGTAAGAGGCCGTATATCTATTTCAAATCTGGCTGCGAAGCAGGAACCTCCCCCTACAGTCTCAGA
>CAZNXL010000165.1:0-4830 GCA_964577075.1 uncultured Dorea sp.
ATTATTTTCATTTATTATTATGTTTTTTTTCATAATATCACCATTTTTATAATATAAGATCCCATTTTTGCTGTAAAACCTGCTATTCTTAGAAGCCGCCTCAATATAGATTAAATTCGTCAGAGCATCAAACGCGCCAGGTTCGATAAAAGAAATATTCGCCGGAATATAAATCTCATAGACGTCCTCCTCTAACCCTCTCAGAGCATCTTTTTCGATTCCGATACAGGTATCATACCTGGGAAATACTATCAGATTATCCTTCAAAAATGCGGACGCATCCGTATATCCAACAATGTAGCCTTTGTCATTGCACAAAAATCCCGGAAATTCTTTCCAGCCTGCATATAATGCCAGACTTGTCTGTCCCGGTTCTGCCTTAGTAAACGGTTCTTTACAGTCTTTATCACAGAACCACCCGTCAAAAAGTTTTCCCATCCTGCTTGGATTTTCATAATTTGCAATATTAAATTCTGCAGCATTACACGAATCGGTAACTTTCTCCGGCGTTCCTCCGTTTCCATATAATTCTATTGTCAAAACAGTCGCCGGATTCTCTGAGTGTTCCTCTTTTTCTCCCACGTCATCTTCTGCACTGCTGTCTGAGCCGTCATGAACATTCTGGCGGGTCGTTGACATTGCATCTGAAACTGTCTCTTTTGGATCCGATACTGCAATATTCTTCGTATTTTCCTTTTCAGAATCAACAGCCATATCCCCATGTCTGTCAGATTCCGTCTTTTCCCCGGCAATGTCCGGAATATCAGTGTTCTTTGTATCAGCCACTTCTTTATAGCCTTCCTCCTGCAATACATGATTGGAGTCCTCAGCTATAATCTCCGGACACATTCTGCCGTCATAATTTTCCAAAAAGTTTTCCATCAGCGGTCCCATCCGTTCTGAATCCGCAAAACGCACATATTCCTCCGCCGGCAAGACATGCACCTTAAGATTTTCTTTCCACTCACCAGAGTATGCTGCTGCATACCTGCATAATCCGGTAAATAAAAGTGCGAGTATAATCGCTCTTACCATCTGTCCCCATTCGATGCGGAGCATACGCTTTTCTGATAATAATTCCAGGATAATTTCCATAATCTTTTTCACCTCTCCATCTATTATAAGGAAACACTGATGAAAATGAAAGAGGCATCTTGACACAAGTATATGGATCAAGATGCCCTTCTGAGCATTTATCATTAATTTTTCACTAATTAATGAATCCTGCCTTCTTTAATTCTTCCTCTGCTTTCGCAAGATTCGCCTCTGATACGCGGATGATCGGTCCGGTACATCCCATGCCGCTCTCTGCGTAGATCCCTGTCTTCCACAGCGCCTTCACTGCATCCTCGAGATCCATAACCTCGATCCCGGGAATCTGCGCCGTTACGATCTCCTTCGGAGGCTTTTTTACCTCTTCCTCTTCCTCTGTCCCCTTCCGGGCTGCTTTCAATCCATCCAGAAACTCTTCCAGTCCCGCTTTCTTCGCCAGGGCGAATTCCTCTCTCGCAACCTCGAACACCTTGCCGCGTACGAGCTGCGCCGCATAACGGATCGCATTCGCGATCACCGGCGCCCCACTGGCTCTTGATACGATCATCACCAACTGCTCATACCCTTCCCCGATCCCCGGGCCATATCCGAATCCGGCAGCTTCAAAGCTTCCGCCGGTATTGAAGGAGGAGAGCATCTTCACCAGGATATTTCCGGTAAGGGAGTCTGTTACCATGATGTCCGGAGATGCCTGGAGCACATCATTTCCTCTCATCACGCAGCCTCCGTCGGCTCTTCCTGACTCTGCAAATTCAATGGCATAACCATTCTCTTTCAGTTTCTTTAACGCTTTTTCTGTCTGACGCGCGCCGTCTACGTTCAGGATGCCTACGGTCGGCCGCTTCTTTCCGCATGCTTTTGCCGCTATGATCCCGTAGATCGCGTTCTTTACCATCCCCTCGATGCGGTCTGTGCTGGAAGTTCCCGTTGTGTTGGCGATATACATCTCTTTTCCTGCTGCAGGTGTCACGCAGCGCCCCACGGTGGATACGCCGATCGGGAACGGGAAATGCATCGTTACCGCCGCATCCGCCTCTCCGTTCTTCAGCATCTCCTCCATCCTGTCGTGGCCTTCCTCGTCACTCGCAACCTTTACGGTTGTGACGCCTTCCGCCTCCAGGGTTCCGATGTAATACACGTCGATCCCGTCTTTTGCCGCTTCTACTGCCGCGGCCATGGAGTTTTCCTCCCCATGTTCGCTCCCCATACCTGTAAGAGCTACCTTCGGTCTCCTGCCAAAACTTCCTGTCTCAAGACCCCGCGCCATCTCCATAAAGGTATCGGCGATCATTCTTTCTATACTGTTTGCCACTTGCGCCACCCCCTTACTCTGCCATCAGGGAAGCAGCGAAATCTTTCATGGCTTTTGCGATGAGTCCCTTTACTTCTTCTTCAGATACGCCGGCCGAAGCTTCTTCCTCTGCCTTTGTATTTGCCTGGATCACGAAGGATACTCCGTCGAACAGGTTTGTCATACGTCCAAGGAACAGGCTTCCTTTTCCGATGATCATTACTTTACTGATCTTTCCTGCAAGGATATCTTCTCTTGCAAATCCGATGTACGGTACGCCTGACGGGATATGTCCCTGTGTCGGCGCCCATCCGGTAAGCCCGTGATTCTTAGAGAAGCTTGCAAGCTCTTTTCTCTCCAACTCGCCGCGTTTTACCGCTAACGCCGCGATCATCTTATAGTTCGCGAGCGGGACATCTCCCGCTCCCGCCGGTTTTGTGATATCCGGGTTCTGCATCTCCGGTGAGAATTTATCAATATCAGTGATCTTAAGTCCCGCTCTCTCAAGCGGATCTGCTACGAGGCTTCCGATAACGTTCTGCGGTGCGCTTCCTGTTCCTACTGTGTGACGTCCCAGGATATCAAGATTGATCTCCGGATTTACGCCGTCATTCTCAGAAAGGATCACACAGAACCCTGCCAGACAGTCCTCCAGGATCGGGAGCCCTTTCTTCACGTGGTCTTTCCCGTTCATTCCCAGCTTCGCCGTACATCCGCCTGCTGTTACCGCCACGCATCTGTATGCGCCTGCTTTTACCAGGGCCGCCGCCTCAATCAATGCGTGGGACGGTCCCGCACAGAATCCGCGGGCATCAGACCCTGTTGCACCCTTAAGTCCCGCGATCTCCGCCGCAGCCTTTGCGAAGTTGCCGCCGCCTCTCTGGTTCATGTCGCCGCATGCTTCTTCGGCGCAGTCGATCACGTACTCGATCTCATCTTTATTGATCCCGGCGTTCTTAACTCCGTATAATAATGCAAGTACACTTGTTGCCTTGCTCATCAGGTTCTCGTGCATGACGTGTGCGGATAAGTTCACATCAATATCATGCGCTCTCTTTACACATGCCACGAGTTTTCCCGCAATGTAGATACCTTCTGCATGTTCTTGATTTACTGCCGCTTCGATCTCTGCGATATCCACACCGTCTTCTACTCTTGCGAGGATGTCCTCTGTGATGACCGGATCATTTTCCAACGCTTCTTTATGTGCGCTTACAAACTCTTTGTCAACTTTTACCACTTCAAACTGGTCGCATGCCTGTACCAGAAGGATAAACTCCTCCTCCGGCATGATCTCGCCGTATTTGCCATACCTTTCCGCCCCCTCTTTTTCTTTGTCGTAATAGGGGAACTCTACCTGCGCAAGATCATCCGGTGTCGCATTACCGATATATACCTGGTTCGGCCAGTAATGTACACATTCCTCGTAAGAACGAAGATGACTTTCTAATTCTTTTAAATATTCAGACTCAGGGTTTACGATCCTCTCCGTTGTCTGTGTTGTTCCATTATATACCACCATCTGCGGTGTATGTGCCAGCACGTAGCTTGCACCTCTGATTACACTGTTCATTGGGTTTTCCGCCTTTCTGCATATTAAGAGGAAAAGGGGCGTGGCCCTCGGTGGGTCGCCACGGGGTCCGCCCCTCTTTCATCATCCTACAGGAATTTACAGAACTCGTCTCTGATGGCGCTCATCTCATTGATGATGTCATCAACATCGAGTACCATTTCCATCATACTGATCTGTTCGTCATAAACTGCTTCGTCGAACTCTTCCTTCATCTCTGGTTCACATACGTGATATACCGTGAGTCCAAGCTGGACCCCTGTCAATGGACCTGCGAAAGTCGGATCTCCTGCTGTTACAGTCTCAGCTGCAAGGCCTGCAGCCTCTCCTTCTGCGGCACCAAGAACTACTACTAAGTTCTCTGCACCGTATTCATCAGCAAAATCCTTTACTCTCTTCTGATTCTCTAAGTCCATTGCGCCTGCGCTCGTTCAGACGAAACATTCCGTTGATGAAAATACTACCTCAGCTCCAGCTGTCTGCACACACTCTGCAATAGCTGGTCCCGGAATTCCATCACGGTCTCCGATAATTATTGCTTTTTTTCCCTCTAAAATAGCCATAATTATGCTTTCTCCTTTCTTATGTGGTAAAAAACATGTCTATACTCATTTGAGTATACCGTAATTCATGCCCTTCGGGCTGGCGCGCTCTCGCGCGTCAATGTATACCCACGGGCACACCGTAATTCATGCCCTTCGGGCTGGCGCGCTCTCGCGCGTCAATGTATGATTAAAGAAATCTTCTGTTTGATTAGATGTATTTCTTAATCATTGCTTCAATTGTCTCCGGTGTGCAGTCATCCTTTACTAACTCGTCGACTTTCTCGCCGCCCTTATAGATTGCCATTACCGGAAGGCCAAGAATCTTCTGACCGATCGCCAGACGACGTGCCTTTGTTGTATTCAGGGTTGTA
>CAZNXL010000166.1:0-4710 GCA_964577075.1 uncultured Dorea sp.
CAGGCGGCGCACCTGAACAAAGTTTCGTATGTCATAATTCGTGCTATTTCGGACAAAGCTGACAATAGCGCCGAGATGGATTATCCGGAGTTTGAAAAGCAGGCAATTGTCCACAGCGTGCGGCTTGTAAAGGAACTTTTGGCATCGCTCTAAAAGATTTTTGAGAGATATGGAAGAAAACAGACTTCACGGACCGACGGCGATCGACAGAACGTTGTCGGTTTGTGGGGAACGGATTTTATCGCTCTCTGCCGGGATTTCAAGTATAATTCCAGATAAAGGAGGGCTTTAATTATGTTAAAAATTATAGTGGACAAGCAGATAACGATTATTTTGTTGGGGGTCTTTACCGCGCTGGGAATAGTGAGTAAATGCGTTGTCAATTCCGCTCTTTCCTGTATGGTGCGTGCAGCGGGAAATATGAATAAGAGCAATCACCCGCTGATGCGTCTTGTGCGGGCGAAATTTGAGCATGCCTGCATGGTCAGCGAAAAGGTGGAGAATGTGGATGTATTTGTGGACAAGTATCTGTATGAATACAGAGTGTTGGGAATGCGTCTTCACAGTATGAGAAGACTGGAAAATGCATCTGCTCTTTTGTGCATTGTGACGGGACTTTTAGGAGCGGCTCTTACATACAGCGTCTACGGGATGAATGACGCAGTGCTCCGCACAGGTGCAATCGGAGCGGGGCTTGGGATCCTTGTCTATGTGTTTCATCTGACAACGGATGAGGGCTACAGACTCCGGATGACAAAAAATTATATGGTTGATCATCTGCAAAATGTATGTCTCCGCCGCTATGAGAAGGCTTACCAGAAGGAATTGAGTGCAAAAGAAGCAGCGCTAAGTCAGGCAGATGATCCGAGATTCTCAGAGGGAGCAGAAAGTATTGAGGAAGAGGAGATTGAAAAAGAGGAAAAACCGCAAAGGCCGCGTCCCGAAAAGGAAGCCCCTTTTCCACAGACGCCGCCGGAGATCCTCCCGCCGACTATGCCGAAGCCGTACCCGGCGCCGGATATTAAAGGGAAAGCAGCAGAGGAAAAACCGGCTGATAAAGAGGTGTTGATCCGCCAGATACTCGAGGAGTTTATGGCTTGATTAAAGTGTAACGATTTGATAGAATGGATTAGGAAAGGAATGCTTTTCAAATGATAAAAGATTGCAGGATACGGCGAACGCATTATGAGGACATTGTATGACAGGTTGAAAAAGTACAGAGATTCTGATTTTTATGGATTCCATATGCCGGGACATAAGAGAAGGAACATAATACCGGATCTTCCCTACGGGATCGATATTACAGAGATTGAGGGATTTGACGATCTGCACCATGCGGACGGGATCCTTTTAGACGCTCAGAGACGTGCTGCAAAAGTATATCATGCCGGGGAGACACATTTTCTGATCAATGGGAGCACGGTTGGGATTTTAAGCGCAGTCTGCGGCGTAACTAAAAAGGGAGATACGATACTTGTGGCAAGAAATTGCCACAAGTCTGTGTATCATGCAATATATATGAATGAACTTCACCCTGTCTATCTGTATCCGGATCCTGACAGTGAGTTGTGTCTGAATGCGGAGCTTCATCCGGAGAATGTGAAAGATGCGCTGGAACGGCATCCCGATGTTCGTGCAGTTGTGATCGTATCGCCCACTTATGACGGGGTTGTCTCTGATGTGGCAGCTATTGCCAACGTGGTCCATAAGAAAGGGATTCCGTTGATCGTGGATGAAGCGCACGGAGCTCATTTCGGCTTTCATGAGGCGTTTCCGAAGAACGCCAATGAGCTGGGGGCGGATCTTGTGATACATAGCGTGCATAAGACGCTGCCGAGTCTGACGCAGACGGCGCTTCTTCATATGAACGGGGACCTTGCTGACCGAAAGAGAGTGAAAAGATATCTGGATATGCTGCAGACATCCAGTCCGTCTTATGTACTGATGGCGAGTATTGATGCATGTATTGATTTGGTGAGCCGCGATGCACAAGCTCTTTTTGAACCTTATGTCCGTATGCTTTCTGAGACGAGGAATAAACTTTCTGAGCTCAGGCGCCTTGCATTGATCAGGGGAAAGCATTATGATGATTCCAAGCTCGTGATCTCTGTAAAGAATTCTAATATTACAAGCAGAGAACTGTACCGGCTGCTTTTGTCAGAATATCATCTTCAAATGGAGATGGTGACGGGAAGCTATGTACTTGCCATGACATCTGTGGCGGATACAAAGGAAGGCTTTGACCGGATGACGGATGCGCTGCTTGAGATTGACAGCGCTCTTCGAGAGGCGGAGGAGGAGCCGGAACTTACAGGCAGCGCGCCGAGGCCTGAAGTAGTCTTAGACATTGCAGAAGCAGAGGCTTTGTCATATCAACGTCCGGAAGATGTAAGAGATGTGTTGTGGAATGAATCGGCCGGATATGTATCATTAGAATATGCGTATCTGTATCCGCCGGGGATCCCGCTGATCGTACCGGGAGAGCGGATCCCGAAAGAGGTGGCGGAGATGCTCGATAAGTATACAGACTGTGGATTTTCCATGGAAGGGCTAAAGGAAGAAAGATATATTGAGGTTTTGATCAATGAGTAAGATATATTATTTGATGGGAAAGAGTTCTTCCGGAAAAGATACTCTGTACAAAGAATTAAGAAAAGAATTTCCGAAGCTTCGCACACTTACCCTGTACACGACAAGGCCGGTGCGGGAAGGAGAGAGAGACGGCGCGGAGTATTTTTTTGTGACAAAAGATGTGCTGGACAGGTACGGACAGGAGGGGAAGCTTATCGAGCTTCGAACTTATCATACGGTGTGCGGTGACTGGCATTACGCTACGGTGGATGACGGTCAGGTGGATCTTTCTGAGGCGGATTATCTGATGATAGGAACCCTGGAGTCTTATAAAAAGATGAAGGAATATTACGGTGCAGAATCCATCGTGCCGATCTATATAGAAGTAGAGGACGGAGAGAGACTTACGAGAGCGCTCAACCGGGAAAAGAAGGAAAAGACGCCCGGATATGATGAGATGTGCCGGAGATTTCTGGCGGACAAGGAAGATTTTTCCGAGGAGAATCTTTCCCGTGCAGGAATTACCAGAAGATATTATAATGGAGATAAGGCGCAATGCTTACAAGAGATAAAAGAGGTGATACAGCATGGGAAGCTTTAAAGACGTAGTAGGTCACAAGGATATTATTCAATATATTGAAAATGCAGTGTCGATGGATAAAGTGTCGCATGCATACATTCTGAACGGGGAGAGAGGTTCCGGGAAGAAGATGCTTGCCAGTCTGTTTGCCATGACGCTTTTGTGCGAGAAGCAGGGACCGGAACCGTGTAATGCATGTCACTCCTGTAAACAGGCAGAGAGCGGGAATCATCCCGATATTATCAGGGTGACGCATGAGAAGCCCAATACAATCAGTGTGGATGATATTCGCGAACAGGTAAATCATACGATCATGATCAAGCCCTATCAGGGGCCATACAAGGTATATATTATAGACCGCGCCGAGCTCATGAGCGTGCAGGCGCAGAACGCGCTCCTTAAGACGATCGAGGAGCCGCCGGAGTATGCAGTGCTCATGCTGCTCACAGAGAATGCGGAGTCGCTTCTTCCGACCATCAATTCAAGATGTGTCATGCTTAAGCTTCGTAATATTAAAGATAAGCTGATTAAAAAATATCTCATGGAGGTGCTGGAGATACCCGATTATAAGGCAGAGGTATGTACTGCATTTGCTCAGGGTAATATGGGACGGGCAATTATGCTTGCGCATTCAGAGCATTTTAATGAGATTAAGGATGAGGCGGTTCAACTGTTAAAATATATTCATGAGATGGAACTGTCGGAAGTGGTGGCAGCAGTGAATAATATCACTGCGTATAAATTAGAGATCACAGACTATCTGGATATCCTTATGATCTGGTATCGGGATGTCCTGTTATATAAAGCAACGAAGGAAATAGACAGAGTGGTATTCAAAGATCAGGTTAATTATATCAGGGAACAGGCAAAGACAAGTTCCTATGAGGGAATAGAGCTTGTACTGGGCAGCCTGGAGAAGGCAAAGGCCAGACTAAAGGCTAATGTAAACTTTGAACTTGTGATGGAGCTTTTGTTTCTGACGATAAAGGAGAACTAACAGATGACTAGAGTAATAGGTGTAAGATTCCGCCCGGCGGGCAAGATCTATTTTTTCGCTCCGGGCAATTTGAAGATAAAGACCGGAGACAAGGTAATCGTAGAGACTGCACGGGGAGTAGAGTTTGGCTCTGTAGTAAGCGGGCCGAAGGACGTGAAGGATGAGCGGATCACTTTACCGCTTAAGCCTGTGATCCGTGTGGCTACGCAGGAGGATAAGCAAAAAGAGGATAAGAACCGGGAGAAAGAAAAGGAAGCATTTGAGATCTGCCTGGAAAAGATCAGGAAGCATGGTCTTGAGATGAAGCTGATCGATGCAGAGTATACATTTGATAACAATAAAGTGTTGTTTTACTTCACGGCAGATGGAAGGATTGATTTCCGAGAGCTGGTAAAGGATCTGGCAAGTGTATTCCGCACGCGGATCGAGCTGCGGCAGATCGGTGTGCGCGATGAGACGAAGATCCGCGGCGGGATCGGGGTATGCGGACGCCCGCTCTGCTGTCATACGTATCTGTCAGAGTTTGCGCCGGTGTCCATCAAGATGGCGAAGGAACAGAATC
>CAZNXL010000167.1:0-4691 GCA_964577075.1 uncultured Dorea sp.
TGACAGGAGAAGGACTTGAAGAACTCTGGCTTCGCGGGGTCGTATCCGAATCGCAGGGAAAAGGGCAAATGCTGGATATAGCACGTGTTTCTATGATTCTACTGCCGGTTTTAGTGTTAATTGCAATCATAGGCGGATATTTCATCGCGCGCCGGATGCTTTTGCCTATCCAGAGAATATCGGATGCGGTATCACAAATTGAGGCGGGAGGAGATTTGAAAAAGCGGATCGAGCTTGGTGAAGGAAGGGATGAACTTCACCAGTTGGCAGACAGCTTTAACAATATGTTTCAAAGACTGGAGGAGTCTTTTGAAATGGAACGTCAATTTGCTTCTGATGCGTCTCATGAGCTCCGGACACCAATGTCAGTCATTACGGCACAGTGTGAGTTTTCCCTTGAAAAACAGAGAAGCGCAGAGGAATATGAAAAGGCAATGCATGTAATTCTGCGCCAAAGTAAAAAGATGACGAAGCTTATTAATGACATGCTGGATTTTACGCGGCTCGAGATGAGATCTGATCGATATATAAAAGAACCGGTCGATCTGACGGAATTAGTATCTTCTATATGTTCCGATATGGCGCTTATCAAAGACAATGGCATTACATTAAAATATAAGGTACAGGAAAATGTAACACATATAGGGAATTATGAACTACTTTCGAGGTTGCTGACAAATTTACTCAGCAATGCTTACCGGTACGGGAAAGAAAACGGACATATCTTTGTTGAGCTGGTCAAAGAGGAGCAAGGCGTAAAGCTGTCAGTTTCCGACGACGGAATTGGCATTGCCGAGGACGAAAAGCATAAAATCTTCAGACGATTCTACCAGTCGGATCATTCCCGATCAGATGCAGGAGCAGGACTTGGACTGGCAATGGCATCTGAAATTGCCAGATTTCATGGCGGTAAACTTCAAGTGGAGAGCGAGTATGATAAAGGAAGTACATTTATTTTGTATTTGCCATAATGGTTTTCTAATAATATTCTAATTTTTCCTGCTTATAATAATAGCAAAAGAGAAAGATGGAGGGAGTGCTGTGAGAAAGATCAGAGATTTATTTTCAAGTCCTAAAAAGGCAGTTTGTTTCCTGATCTGTATTCTTCTTGTTATTGCTGTAATAGGAGCGGGGGCGGTATATGCGTCGAGAGCTGTGGCCGAAAACTCATCAATTGGAGAGGAGAATGCGAAAAAGTTCGCCTGTGCAGACGCCGGTGTTGATCCAGTTTCCGCGCAGGAAGTACGTGTGCAGTTTGATTATGAACAGGGACAATTTGTATATGAAGTAGAGTTCGTTTATGACGATACGGAATATGAATATTGGATCCGGGCTGCAGATGGTACTGTAGTAAAAAAGAATATAGAGGTAAGAAACCGGAGTGACGGGGAAGCAGTGCAGAACCTGCCGGAAACAACAGCTTCTGAAAAAGAAGATTCCTATATTGGAGTGGATAAAGCCAAATCCATAGCGGTCAGCCATGCAGGCTTTCCCGTATCAGAGGTTACTTTTTCCAAAGCGAAATTTGAAAATGATGACGGATATATGGTATATGAAGTAGAATTCTATAAAGACGGAAAAGAATATGAGTATACAATAGAGGCTTCTGAGGGAACAATTCTTGAGTATGATTCTGAATGGAATGATTAAAAAGAGTATATAGAAGAAAGACCCATTCGGGTATCCCCTGATATCAGAGATGACCGAATGGGATTTAATTTTGAATCAGGTTAGTTCGGCAATTCTTGAAACCCCGACATAGATTTCAGATATTTTATACCATGTCCGGTAATCAACAACTCCTGTCTGCGGAAGCCCGAATACCGATTGGAAAACCCGGACTGCCTCGGCGGTTCCCGGACCATAGATGCCATCGGCGGTAATCCTTGGGATTGCCGGATAAGCGCCGGAAATGACAGCCAGCTGCTCCTGTAGCTGCCTCACTTTATCGCCGGTGGAGTCCTGAGTTAAATTATAGCCGGGCCATGAGGCAGGGATGCCGGAGATTGCTTCGGCGGTGTTAATATATATGTTATCACCGTAATAATAGCGGAGAATTTCAATCGGTGTATAGCCCTGGTCACCGAGGGACTTGGAACCCCACTGTGATAACCAGTTTGGACATTGCACCTGCCTTCCGTCACAGTACTGCGTGAGAATCGGCTGCCGCACATTCGGACGGGATAGATAATTTGAGAACAGTTCATCGACAATCCCGGAAATAGTGTCATAGATATTTCTTTCCGGTATCCATTTGTGATCGAAGGCGGTGGAAGAGGTAATGGTGAAATCATAGCCTTTATTTCTATACCACTCTGTATAGACCCGGTTAAGGGTAAAAGACATGATTGCCAAAACATTTGCCCGGATCGTATTAGCTGGCCATGTCGCATAGATTTCGCTGGAGGCAACATTTTTAATATAGTCTTTGTATTTTACATAATAATCATTCGCCGTGGAATCTCGCGGACTTCCATTGTGAACAACAATATATTCGGGAACAACAACACGGCTCAGTACAATCTCTCCGGTTTCTGTGACGGGCTTGATCTCGTCTTCCGGTATTTTAGGCGGGTATGTTCCATAGAGGGTATGTGCAGGTATCACGAACGTTTCTTCTGTAGGTTCATCCGTCGTGATCGGACGCATTCTGATATTTTGCAGAGCTTTTACCGCAGGAAGGATCTCAGCTCCGGAAATAGTGACAGATTCATAGCCGGGCGCTGTTACAGTGATGGTATACTCCGAATACGGCTGCGATTCATTGTCCGAATCCAGGCTGTATTCCAGCGGCGGAGCATCGAGATCGATCGTTTCTGTCTGGCCGGAAGAGTCCGTAGTTAACTGCTCTAACTGACTGTCAGGTACTCCTGTATACGAGATAGAAATGTCAGCGTCTGCAATAGGGAAAGATGTAATTTCTGATGTAAGGTTGATCTGAAGCTGCCCTTTCTCCGGGGCGTCACTAAGAGGAGAATCAGGTGTAGGCATAGGAAAACCTCGAAAAGTATTCTTTTGACATTATAATATGCAAAAGGGAAACAGATGTGAAAAAAAGAACTAAATTATGGTATGTTTACAAAAGATTAAGGAATTGTTAGAATAAATCATAAGAGTAACATGAATAAAGAGAAAAGTATGTTTTGGACCGTTGAAAGGAAGAAACTTATGGGGCAGAGGAGACGTAGAAGAAAAAGAAGAAAAGGGAAATACGGCGTTCTGGCTGTAATAATGTTTCTTTTGCTTTTGGCGGAAATACTAACGGCGGTAAGTGTATTTCAAGGGAAATTGCAGGAGAAAATCCGCAGTATTGTTTTACCTGACATTCCGTATCAGGAAGTCGGTATAAAGGAGGAAGATATTAATCAAAAGTATTATTATGAGCAGCTTCCTGAAGAGGAAAAAATTGCATATCAGGAGATTTCACAGGGAATTTTGGACCGCTCGGAAGAAATCTATATTCATTCAGCGGATGCCAAAAGAACGAATGAATTGTTTGAATATGTGTTGAAAGACTGCCCGGAAATCTTCTGGTGTGATGGTACGGCAAAGACGACGCACTATGAAGGAAAAGAAGAATATACAGTTTTAGAGCCGGTTTACAGCTGTACGGCAAAGGAGCGCAAGGAGAGGCAGATACAGATTGATGAAGAGGCGGAAGCGTGCTTGTCAGGGGTTGAAGAGGGAGCCTCAGATTATGATAAGATACTCTATGTTTTTGAATATATTGTTAATACTGTAGATTATGACGCTTCTGCAGAAGACAATCAGAATATCTATAGTGTCTTTGTGAATAAACGTTCTGTCTGTGCGGGATATTCGAAAGCGACACAATATCTTTTAGAACGTTTAGGGGTATTTTGTACTTATGTGACCGGGACTACGAAAGATGGGGAGAGCCATGCATGGAATCTGGTTATCTGCGAGGGAGATTATTACTATGTGGATACCACATGGGGCGACCCGGTCTTTTTAAATTCTGAACAGGCAATAGATAATAATTATATCAGTTATGATTATATGTGTTGTAATGAGGATGAGTTATTTAAAACACATACGCCGGACTCTGATGTGACATTTCCGGAATGTACAAAGATGGATTATAATTATTATGTAGTAAATCATATGTATTACGATGAATATAACAGTGATGCGATATTACAGGAGATGAATCATACTATTTCCGGGAAAAAGAATCCATCGGTGTTTAAATTTGCTGATTCGGATTGTTATGAGCAGGCGCATGAGGATATTTTTGACAATCTGATTGAGCGTGCGGCGCAGAATCTTGCCAAATGGTATGGACTTAGTCAGGTGAAGTATACCTATATGGATGATCCTGAACTCAATAAGATAGTAATATACTGGAATTATCAATAGATACAAAAATGTTAATGTTATTTTATTGCAAGACGAAAAAAATACAGTTGAAAAATGAAAGGATATGTAGTATAATCTTTACAATTTGAAAAGACATGTATGTCTGGGACAATGAAGTTTACAAAAAGGCAGTTGTGCATGCACTACTGCTTTTTTCATGGAAGGAAACGGTGGATTATGAAAGCATTTCTTATTTTGGAAGACGGAACAGTCTTTACCGGAACCAGCATTGGCTCCACAAAAGATGTGATCAGTGAGATAGTCTTTAATACTTCAATGACAGGATATCTTGAAGTGTTAACTGATCCTTC
>CAZNXL010000168.1:0-4687 GCA_964577075.1 uncultured Dorea sp.
CTGCCGTAAAACGTGTAGGGGATAATATTTTCCCGTATTGTAAAGAAAATATTGACGATATTATTCTTGTGGAGGATGATGAATTAGTAGGAGCTTTTCTTGATATGGTAGAAAATCATAAGATGATCGTGGAAAATTCCGGACTTCTTACAGTTGCAGCGCTAAAGCAGATGCAGCTTAATAAGAAGAAAGCCGTGGCGATCTTAAGCGGCGGCAATATGGATGTGATCACGATGTCTTCTGTTGTACAGCACGGCCTGATCCAGAGAGACAGAATCTTCTCTGTATCTGTCCTTTTGCCGGATAAAGCAGGAGAGCTTGTACGCGTGGCTACAACTATTGCAAATGCAAACGGTAACGTTATTAAACTGGAGCACAATCAGTTTGTAAGCACAAACCGTAATGCGGCAGTGGAGCTTCGCATTACAATGGAAGCTTTCGGAACCGAGCATAAAAATGAGATCTTACATGCACTTGAGGATGGCGGGTTCCGTCCAAGGGAGATCGGGGCAAAATTATATTAAAAGCTTTGGAAAACAGAAGATATCAAAACAGGGGGAAACGAAGATGGCTAAGATAAAGATGACAAATCCTATTGTTGAGATGGACGGGGATGAGATGACAAGAATTCTCTGGAAGATGATCAAAGATAACCTTTTGGAACCTTTCATTGAACTGAATACAAAGTATTATGATCTTGGACTTGAGCACCGCAACGAGACCAACGATCAGGTGACCGTTGATTCGGCAAATGCAACAAAGAAATATAAAGTTGCGGTGAAGTGTGCAACGATCACTCCCAATGCGGCGCGTATGACAGAGTATGACTTAAAAAAGATGTGGAAGAGCCCAAATGGAACGATCCGTGCGATTTTAGACGGGACAGTGTTTCGTGCGCCGATTGTAGTGAAAGGAATAGAACCCTGTGTAAAAAACTGGAAAAAACCGATCACTATCGCAAGACATGCTTACGGTGATGTATATAAAGGAGCTGAAATGAAAATTCCGGGAGAAGGTAAGGTGGAACTGGTCTATACAGCAAAAGACGGCACTGAGACAAGAGAACTTGTCCATAACTTCTCGGAAGAAGGAATCGTTCAGGGAATGCATAATATCAACGGATCCATTGAAAGCTTTGCAAGAAGCTGCTTTAACTATGCATTAGATACAAAACAGGATCTGTGGTTTGCTACAAAAGACACAATTTCCAAAAAATATGATCATACGTTCAAAGATGTTTTTCAGGAAATCTATGATGCTGAATATGCTGAGAAGTTCAAAAAGGCCGGAATCGTCTATTTCTATACATTAATTGATGATGCAGTAGCCCGTGTAATGAAATCTGAAGGCGGATATATCTGGGCATGCAAGAACTATGACGGCGATGTGATGAGCGATATGGTATCGTCAGCATTTGGCTCACTTGCCATGATGACTTCTGTGCTCGTATCTCCGGAGGGATATTATGAGTATGAGGCTGCCCATGGAACAGTACAGCGTCATTATTATAAACATTTGAAGGGAGAGGAAACCTCTACCAATTCGGTAGCTACGATCTTCGCATGGACAGGTGCGTTACGAAAGCGCGGCGAGATGGATAGGAATGAGGAATTGATGCAGTTCGCGGATAAGCTTGAAAAAGCAACGATCGACACTATCGAAGAAGGCAGGATGACAAAGGATCTCGCGCTTATCGCAACCATTGAAAATCCGACTGTTTTGAACAGTGAAGACTTTATCAAAGCAGTTGCAGAAAAATTATAGAGAGTATTAATAAGGGGAACTGTAACTTGGAAAGATAGTCAGAACAGGGGAGGATTCTGTAATGAAGATACTGATGATTAACGGCACGATGCGGAGAAGTTCCACGTACCGGATCGGTAAAATGTTTGTCGAGAGAGTATCTCTTCCCGGCGATACGGTTGAGGAATTGTTCTTACCGAAAGATATGCCGGAATTTTGCCGGGGATGCGGTCTGTGTATTATGCAGGGCGCGAAGCGGTGTCCGGATTATGTGATCTATATGAGACGGATCACAAGGATGATCGACGAGGCGGATATTCTGGTGTTTACTACGCCTACTTTCGTATATCACGCGACCGGTCAGATGAAAGCATTGTTAGATCACTACGGATACCGGTGGATGGTACACAGGCCGGAAAAGACCATGTTCACAAAACAGGCAGTTGTTTTTTCCACAGCTGCCGGAGCTGGTATGAAGAGCGCCATCAGTGATATTACCGACAGTCTGAAATGGTGGGGCGTAGGCCGTATCTATACATACGGAGTCGCAGTGAAGAGCATGGACTGGGACGCAGTCGATAAAAAGATCAAAGATAATATCGATAAAGAAGTAACTAAACTGATGCATATAACGTTAAATAACAGAGGAAAAGTCACACCTTCGCTGCGTGTTAAGATTACGTTTCTGGTCATGCGCCAGATGCATAAGCGGGGACTGATGCAGCCAATCGATGCAGAATACTGGAAAGAGATGGGCTGGAGCGGCAAAGGACGCCCATGGAAGATAGAAAAGTCAGGTACAGAAGAATCTGTAAAAGAAAACTTACAGAAGTTTGTAATGCCGAAAGCTTCGGAAGAGTCTCCGAAAGTACAGCCGGAACCTGCAGAGGTAAAGATGACAGATGAGGTTCAGACAGTTGTGTCAGAGCAAACAGACGCGTCAGGGCAGACGGATGATCGCGCGATAGAAGTGAAGTTCTATGAATCGATTGATGATGATCTGCTAAAATCCGCAGTGATCATCGCAAAGTTGAATCATAAATGGGCATTCTGCAAGCACAAAGAGAGTGACACCTACGAGATCCCCGGAGGTCACAGGGAAGAAAAGGAGACGATTCTTGATACTGCCGGAAGAGTGCTTAAGGAAGAGACAGGTGCAGTTGAATTTACCGTTGATCCTGTCTGTGCATATTCTGTTACAGAAAAGACGAGAGTCGGCGAGAGCGGAAACGAGACTTCCGGTATGCTGTATGTTGCCGATATTGAAAAAATTGAGGCTGAACTTCATAGCGAGATGGAGAGGATGGTATTATTCGAGGAGGATGAAATGCCGAGAGACTGGACATATCCGGAGATACAGCCGCTGCTGTTTGAAGAATATTTAAGACGCTCTTCTCTCCTTAAGACCCCGGAGTCAGAGTCATAAAGCGTATGAGATGAAGTGAAGATCATAGAAAGATGGAGCAGCCATTGACTTATCAAAACCTGAGCCAATGGCTGTTCTTTATTCTGCTAATTTTTCCCATCTTTCATAGAGCATTTCAAGTTCTGCGGCAATATCAGCTTTTTCCAATGCTAATTTCTGACATTTTACAGAATTCGTGTACGTTTCCGCCAGAGTCATTAGATGGTCGATTTCTTCATTTCGTTTCTCAAGCTTAGTGATGCGCTGCTCTGTTTTTTTAAGATCATTCTGACGTTTCCGCTCCCGCGCCTGTGCTTCCTTTTGTTCCTGCCAGTTAAGCTTTGTGTCAGAGATTGAGGCCTGTAAGCAGGCGTCTTTACCGGGGGCAGCGGCTGTGTCTGGTCTGGAGTAAGCTGCTGTCAGTTCGGCCCTCTTTTCAAGATAATAATCATAATTCCCGATATAGTTTATAAAATTCTGATTTACAAGATCTAAAATTCTCGTGGCTGTCTGATTAATAAAGTAACGGTCATGGGAGACATATAATACGGTTCCGGTATAGTCATTCAATGCTTTTTCAAGAATTTCTTTTGATGCAATATCCAAGTGATTGGTCGGCTCGTCCAGAATGAGAAAATTAGCCTCTGAAAGCATAAGCTTTGCGAGCGATACTCGTCCGCGTTCACCGCCGCTCAGGTCACCGATCAATTTAAACACATCATCACCCGTAAAGAGAAATGCCGCCAGCATATTACGGATCTGCGTATTAGTAAGAGCCGGATAGTCATCGGAAATTTCTTCAAATATAGTCTTGTCCATATGCAGGACGTGATGCTCCTGATCGTAATAGCCGATAGCAACATTCGTGCCTAACCGGAAGGTTCCCGTATCGGCGCTGATCACCTGATTTAAAATTTTAAGGAGCGTTGTCTTGCCCGTCCCGTTATCTCCGATGATCGCCACGTGTTCTCCGCGCCGGATTTCAAAATTCACATTTTGAAATAATGTATGCGGAGGAAAAGATTTTCCGAGGTTTTCCACTGATAGTACATCATTTCCGCTTGTACAGGCGGGCTCCAGCTTCAGATGGATCTCAGTATTCATTTCCGCGGGGTTCTCTGCAGGTTGGATCTTTTCTAACATTTTCTCGCGGCTTTCCGCACGTTTGATGGATTTTTCACGATTAAAAGAGCGGAGCTTTTCAATGACGGCTTCCTGATGTTTGATTTCCTGTTGCTGTTTTAAATATTCCTTTAGTAATGCATCTCTGAGCTGCTTTTTCTTTTCTGAATATTGGCTGTAATTTCCGGGGTACATCATGAGTTTGCCGTTTTCAATCTCCACAACCTTTGTGACAATGCGGTTCAAAAAATAGCGGTCGTGGGAAACGATGAGAACGGCTCCGGGGTAATTCAGGAGATAGTTCTCCAGCCATGCGACAGAGCTTAGGTCTAAGTGATTGGTCGGCTCGTCCAGAAGCAAAATATCCGGCTTCGTAAGAAGAAGCTTACCAAGGGATACCCTTGTCTTCTGGCCGCC
>CAZNXL010000169.1:0-2083 GCA_964577075.1 uncultured Dorea sp.
TTTGATGCTTACCGTTTTAAGCATCAACTTTTTGGGCGATGGCCTCCGGGATGCACTTGACCCCAGGTTGAAGAACTGAGGAGGGCGTGAAAATGAATGATGGAACGCTGCTGGAGGTCAAAAATCTTCATGTCAAGTATAAGACCGACGACGCCACGGTATATGCGGTGAATGGCCTGGATCTGAAGCTGAACCGAAGAGAAACTTTGGGCCTTGTAGGTGAGACTGGCGCGGGGAAAACAACCACGGCAATGAGTATTTTGCGCCTATTGCCAAAAGGGATTGGTGAGATTACAGAGGGCAGCATTGTTTTTGAGGACGAGGATCTGTTAACACTGAGAGAAAAGCAAATGCGTAAGTATAGGGGAAAAAAGATCTCTGTAATCTTTCAGGATCCTATGACCAGTCTCAATCCTGTCCATTCAGTGGGGCGTCAGATTGCGGAAGTCCTCAAACTTCATAATGATAAAACCATGGCCAAGCGGGATATTAATTTACGTGTGGACGAAATGTTGGAGTTGGTGGGTATTCCTGCCTCTCGGCGAGATGATTTTCCACATCAGTTTTCCGGCGGTATGAAACAGCGAGTGGTTATTGCAATTGCATTAGCATGTCAGCCGGAGCTCCTCATTGCGGACGAACCCACTACTGCTCTGGATGTGACCATCCAGGCGCAGGTGTTAGCGATGATGCAGGAGTTGAAAGAAAAGCTTGGTACATCCATGATTCTGATTACTCATGACCTTGGTGTGGTTGCCGAAACCTGTGACAAGGTGGCAGTTATGTATGCGGGAGAAGTAGTTGAGAGTGGAGATGTCGAAGATATTTTCAGCGAGAGAAGACATCACCCGTATACAGAAGGCCTTTTCGGATCCTTACCGGATATAGAAGTGGAGGCAAGACGTCTTTCTCCCATAGACGGATTAATGCCTGACCCAACAAATCTACCGACTGGTTGTAAGTTTCACCCGCGATGTCCGAAATGCCAAGATATTTGTAGGGGGACTGTTCCAGAGAAGCAATTTAATGGTGAACATATGATCTGCTGCCATCTGTTCAAGAAGGAGTAATTGGAATGGATCAGCCATTAATTGAAACCAAAAAATTGGTCAAATATTTTGAAACACCTAAAGGATTGCTCCATGCGGTCGATGGTGTGGATATCAAACTGGAGCGCGGAAAAACCTTGGGGGTTGTCGGAGAGAGTGGATGTGGGAAATCGACTCTAGGGCGTGTGATCCTTCGCCTAATGGAACCGACTACGGGTGAAATTATATTTGAAGGAGAGAATGTCACTCAGTTTAAGGGCGATCGAATGATCCAGTTCCGTCGGGAGGCAGGTATTATTTTTCAGGATCCCTATGCTAGCCTGAATCCCCGTATGTCAGCTGGTGAGATTATTGAAGATCCACTGATTGTCAATGCGAGGCATATCAGTGTGGTAGAACGCCGGGAGAAGGTAAAGAAGATGATGGAAACAGTAGGCCTTGCGCCGCGCCTCATCAATTCTTTTCCCCATGAGCTGGATGGCGGCCGGAGGCAACGCATTGGTATTGCTCGGTCGCTGATTTTAGAACCCAAGTTTCTGGTTTGTGATGAGCCGGTAAGTGCATTGGATGTATCCATCCAAGCACAGATTCTGAATCTCTTGATGGATCTGCAGGATAGTATGGGGTTGACCTATTTGTTTATTACCCATGATCTAAGCGTCGTCAAGCATATTTCTGATGAAATAATGGTCATGTATATGGGAACATGTGTTGAAAAGGCATCTGCAATAGAACTTTTTGCTAATCCGTTACATCCATATACGAAAGCACTGCTGGCCGCTGTACCGATTCCAAAACTCTCCAGCCGTCACAAAAAGCGTGAGATTTTGAAAGGTGAGGTCAGTAGCCCGGTCAATTTAAAACCTGGTTGCCGCTTTGCGCCACGTTGCCCATATGCCTGCGAAAAGTGTATGAGTGACGAAAATGTAGCATTACGAGACTATGGCAATCGCCATCTGGCTGCTTGTGCCGCGCTGGAACAATAAGTAGTTTTGTGGGATATCCCATAAAATAACAAAAACTAGGAGGAACAG
>CAZNXL010000169.1:2093-4680 GCA_964577075.1 uncultured Dorea sp.
TGTGTGTGATAGGGATACTGTTGACTGCTTTAGCTAGCTGTAGCAATGAAGGCAGCACGTCAAACAACAGCACTGAAGAAGCGCGTGACGATATCGTCATTGCTTTGTGGTCTGAACCTTCTGCGTTGAATGCGATGACTTCTCCCTCAACGGCAACATCTTTTGTGGCGTCTCAAATTTTTGACACGTTGGTCAGAGCTGATAACGCAACCGAAGAACCGAAGCCTTCTTTGGCAACCGAATGGGAGATTAATGAAGATAGTACGGAAGTCGTCTTTACCCTGCGTGATGATGTGTACTTCCACAACGGGGAGAAGATGACTGCAGATGATGTAGTATTTTCCTATAATGAGAACATTCGACTGGGTATCTGCGAGACAGTCCTTTCTTACTACGATCATATGGAAAAAGTGGATGAAAACCATGTTAAGTTGGTACTAAAGCAATCATTTGCTAATATTCTGGTCGCCGTCGGGACGGTTGACTGCAGTATCATTTGCAAGAGTGCCTATGAGGCTGATCCGGATGCTTTTGCGCGCAATCCAGTGGGGACCGGCCCCTATGAGTTCGTCGAGTGGAAAACGGGCGATTATATTTCTTTAGTTGCCAACGAGGACTATTGGGGCGGCACCGCAGCCATTAAAAATGTCACTTTTAAGATTATTACTGACCAGAGTGCGGTGTCGCTGGCTTTGGAAAATGGTGAGGTTGATTTGGCTACCAACCCTGCGGCATCTGACAAAAACCGTATTGAGAACACGGAAGGTTTGACCTGGCTCTCCGCGGAAGGTATGAATAATGCATGGATTTTCTTCAATTTTAATGAAGACAGCCATTTTTCTGACGAGAACGTCCGTTTAGCGGTGGCCTACGCTATCGATAAAGAGCAGGTTACATTGGGTGTCACTGATGGCTTGGGATCTCCTGCTGTTAGTGGAATTTATGGTAGTTGGCAGGGATACAGTCCCGAAAACTACATGGCACCTCAGAATGATTTGGAAAAGGCCAAAAAATATATGGCGGCTTCTGCCTATCCTGACGGCTTTTCTGTAGAAGTTGTGACTACAAGTAACCCCAATTATTATAAAATTTGGGAAGTCGTACAGCCCATGCTAGCGGAGATTGGAATCAATATTACTATTGAGAAGATTGACCCCAGCGCCTGGAATGATGAAGTTTACTGGCCTGGCAACTTTGAGATTAACGGTTGGCAAGCTAGCCAGGGGTTCGCGGACTTTGATGATCACCGTGTTTGTTGGCGCAGCGGTGCATTCCTGAACAGCGGGAATTTGAATGACGCACACTTGGACGAGCTGCTGGATGCGCAGGATGTGGCGTCTACGAGCGAGGAGCGAGTTGCTATTATCCAAGAGGCGATGGTGTACATGTGTGATAACGCACTGGTAGTACCCCTGTTTAATTATCCCAATTTTGTTGCCATGAATTCAAACCTTTTGGGAGTCGAAGCGAGCCATCAACAGGGCCGCTATCATGTCAATGAATGGTCTTGGAAAAATGGCGAGAATTAAATTTAAAATGGGTCAGAAGCAACTTGTGCTACACGCTATCCTGATCTGATGACGGGCCGGTCACTTCCCTTTTTTCTAACCGCAAATCACGGCTTTTACGCTGTAGTAGGAGGAAAATACTATGCGTCATCCATATCTTATCCGGCTCAATGAACCGGAAGACTGGCTCGATTGCCGCAGAGACGAGAGCATAGATGGTGGCATTATCGAAGAGGCACACGATATTCTGTTACCGGAAGGTCCGGAAATGTTGTATGAATTCAACGACTCTTACTGGTATAGTGCCGCCACATACCACGAACACAAGACCGGTTGGGAAACGTTCTTTGTTTGGGATGGCGAGTTGGATGTCACAGTGCGCGGTAAGACTGCCACGGCCCACTCTGGAGATTTGATTTGTCTGCCACCTTGGACTCCCCATAAAATGGATAACATCAATAAGCCCATGACGATTTGGAACGGGCTGTTTCATGGTATGGGGCTGATTGCCAATCAGCATAACTGGAATCTTATCCGGCGTACAAATCCTGAAATGATGCAGGATCCGGAAATCAAAGCCAATTATCTTGGCAATAAAAACAATGTTATTCGAGAAAATCCAGTCTATTCTGTCCGCGTTTCCAAGGAAGAGATTCCAGAGATCCGTACCTATGAGCGCCCGCTTTCCCTCTATGAGATGCCCGGATTGAGCATGCGCCAGTTTACTGGTCGATGGGAAAATGACGGCCTTACAGAGGTGTGGATGGCAGAGATGAAGAAGGGCGTGCGTGTACAGTATGGTCAGTACAATCCGAACGCTGATCTCTTTTATGTGATTGAAGGGGAGATTCGTTTTAGCGTAGCAGGCGAAGATTTTGTAGCTGGGCCTCGTTGCTTGGTGAAGATACCTCGCTATGCACCCCGCAATTTTGAAGCACTGACGGATTCAAAAATGTATGATGCGGGGGGTGCTACCCATTGGATGGATTTACTGGAGGATATGCGTTCGCTGAAGCATCTTGCGCCTGAAAAGCATAGTAATCCTATGTATGTGAAAAAAGTGTTTACACGCCACGAAT
>CAZNXL010000170.1:0-4676 GCA_964577075.1 uncultured Dorea sp.
ACTATAAATCTCAACTTCCAGCCAGCTGGAAAGAGCATTGACAACGGATGCTCCTACTCCATGGAGTCCGCCGGATACCTTATATCCTCCGCCTCCGAACTTTCCGCCCGCATGAAGAACTGTAAAGACAACTTCGACAGCGGGAAGGCCTGCTTTATGATTGATTCCTACCGGAATTCCACGTCCATTATCTATAACGGTGACAGAATTATCCTTATTGATCGTTACTAAAATCGTATCACAGAAACCTGCCAATGCTTCATCCACAGAATTATCAACAATCTCGTAAACAAGATGATGAAGCCCTCTCGAAGAAGTGCTTCCGATATACATACCGGGTCTCTTTCTTACGGCTTCAAGTCCTTCCAATATCTGAATTTCATCCGCACCATATTCGTGCTGTACTTTTTCTGTACTCATTCAACTCCTCCTAATTTTCTTTTGCCACCCGTCCGTCGTGGACATGGAAAAGTTTATTGACCTGAAATCTATGATTTACAAAATCTTCAACTCCTGTACAGGTGATCAGTGTCTGTACTCCATCAATGCTGTCTAATAAATAGTCTTGCCTGTGTTTGTCAAGTTCAGACAAAACATCATCAAGCAATAAAACAGGGGTATCATGAATAGATTTTTTGACAAGCTCTATTTCTGATAATTTCAAAGAAAGAGCAGCAGTTCTCTGCTGTCCCTGGGAACCAAATCTCCTGATGTCCATATTACCTGCCATGATACAGATGTCATCCCTGTGAGGACCAACAGATGTACTCTTGATCATAAGATCCTTTTCCCTGTTTTTTTTAAGAGCCTGCTCTAAAGAAATATTTCCATTGCTCGGTTCATAGATAACTCTTAACTCTTCTCTTCCGCCTGTTAACTTTTTATGTATAGAAGAAATAATAATATTAACCTCTTTCACAAATTGTTTTCTTCTCTCTATAATCTGATTACCATATTGTACCAGTTGTAATTCCCATACCTCAAGAGTATCTGACAATTTCTTCTGATTGTCAAATTCTATCTCTTTCAAAAGATGATTTCTTTGATTAATAATACGGTTATAACTTGTCAGATTACTCAAATATACCCTGTCAAGTTGTGACAATTCCAGATCTATGAATCTCCTTCTCTCCGCCGGACCGTTTTTTATAATGTTAAGATCCTCCGGCGAAAAAAATACAAAGTTCACAATTCCGAATAATTCACTTGCCTTTCTGATCGGCATTTTATTAATAGCGATCCCTTTTGGACCATTTCTTTTCAAATGCAGATCGATCCGGTAATCAATTCCATGTTTTTCAACAATGGCTTCTATATGTGATTCATCTTTTTCAAACTGGATAAGATCTTTATCCTTCGTCCCGCGGTGAGACTTCGTTGTCCCGGTCATGTAGACCGCTTCTAATATATTCGTCTTTCCCTGGGCATTATTTCCGTAAAATATATTTGTTTCGCTGTCAAAATCCAGATTCAGCAGATCATAATTTCTAAAGTTTTTTAATTTTAGAGATCTAATCTTCAATTTTTATCTCTTCTCCGTTGAAGCCTACTATATCTCCGGCATATAGTTTCTTTCCGCGACGTGCATCTGTTCTTCCGTTCACAGTGACCATACCGTTTTGTATCGCTTCTTTTGCTTCTACTCCCGACTGTACAAGACCTGCTGCTTTTAATGCCTGCCCAAGCTTTATGAATTCTTCTCTTAATTTTATAACCTTCATGATCTTCCCCTATGATATCGCATTAAAATTTACCGGAAGTATAAGATAGATGTAGCTTTCTTTCTCATCCCTGATAAAGCAGGGCGCCTTCGCGTTCATCAGATACAGGGTAATCTCTTCCTCATCAATAACTCTTAATGCATCAATTAAAAATTTCGGATTAAATCCGATCATTAGATCTTTTCCCTCTTTGTTGATATAGATTTCTTCATCCATAGAACCAATCTGTGATTTTATTTTAAGATCCATGACTTCATCACTGATTGTTATAATAATCGGCTTCTTATCCCCTTCTTTTACAAGAAGTGTTGCTCTGTCAATACAGCTTAATAATTCTTTTTTATTAATACAGACCTTTGTATCATAATCACTGGAAAGCATCTGATCAATTTTAAAATATTCTCCCTCTATTAATCTGGATACAACGATAGTTCTGTCAAATTCAAATACAATGTGATTACTTGTATAAGAAATATTTACAATACTTTCCGCTTCACCCGATAATATTTTACTGATCTCAATTAATGTCTTACCCGGAACAATAAGCTTATTGTCATTTACTTCATCCTTAAGCTCGATCTTCCGTACAGAAATCCTATGACCATCCAATGACACAACTCGTAATATATGATTCTTGATCTCGAAAAGTTCTCCCGTCATCAGCTTGTTGCTCTCTGTGTCAGAGATTGAGAATATTGTTTGTCTTATGATTTCTTTCAAAGTAAACTGAGAAATTTCTAAGGAGTCCTGCTTTTCGATGATTGGAAGATAGGAAAATTCATCTCCGGGTTTACCTGAAATATTGAACTTTGCTTTTTCACATACAATAATCGTCTGAAGATTTTCATCTGTTTCTATCGTAACGTCATTATCAGGAAGCTTACGTACAATCTCAGAAAAAATCCTTGCATCAATTGCAATCATGCCTCTCTCTTCAATGACGCCTTCAATCTCAGTCTGTATTCCAAGCTCCATATCATTTGCAGTTAATTTAATAATATCTGTTGTTGCATCGATCAAGATACATTCAAGTATAGACATTGTCGTCTTTGAAGGAACGGCTTTTGATACGATGCTGACTCCTTTCACAAGATTAGAATTGCTGCATATTATCTTCATGTGTATAACTCCTTTCACGAAACGAAAAAAATATAAATATATAAATTTTTCCGTATTATTCTCAGTAGGGACTGTGGATAAGAGGAAAACCCCTTCCACCCCTGTATATATAAAGCTTTTGACGGTTGATAAATCAGTGGAACGATATCAATAATTTATTGGGATAATAATAGGATAACTTTCTATGAAAATTTATATGGGAAGTTACAAAAAGTTTTTCCAACGGGTGTCCACATTTTTATTAACATTATATAGGATTTATTTTCTTTTTCAATATTGTGAGTGTATTGGCAAGTGATTCACTTTCTCTGGCTTCTTTTTCAATTTTTTCAATTCCATATTTGACAGTAGAGTGATCTTTCCCTCCCAGAACAACACCTACAGCTTTCAGAGAAGATTCCGTCATCGTTCTTATAAGGTACATTGCAATCTGTCTGGGATATGCGATATCAGCATTTCTTTTATTACTCTTTAGATCGTATACACTAACATTAAAATGTTCAGATACAATATCCAGTATAAGTTCAGGAGTAACTTTTCTGTTATTTTCTGAACTTATCATATCCTTTAAAGCTTCCGCCGCAAGAGCAATATCGATAGGACTCTCATAATGGTTCAATTTATAGAGTGCGATCAATTTGTTAAGAGAACCCTCCAGTTCACGGATATTGGATTTTATATTTACAGCGATATAATCCAGTACATCGTGAGGAATATTGTACTTTTCCAAATGATCCAATTCAATCTTTTTCTGTAAAATCGCCATTCTTGTCTCATAATCTGGAGCAGAGATATCAGCGATCAGTCCCCACTCGAAACGAGTGCGGAGTCTTGCCTCCAGCGTTTCTATATCTTTTGGCGGTTTATCACTGGAAATGATGATCTGTTTTCCGGATGTGTGAAGGTGGTTAAAAGTATGGAAGAATTCTTCCTGTGTACTTTCTTTTCCTATGATAAACTGGATGTCATCTATTAAAAGAACGTCATTATTCCGGTATTTATTCCGAAACTTTGAAATTTCAGACTCGTCTCCGGCGGTCTTACCTCTTTTTAAGGCCTCTATCAATTCATTAGTGAAGGTCTCACTGGTAACATACAGAACCTTCTTTTTTGAATTCTTTTCCAATATAAAATGCGCAATAGAATGCATGAGATGTGTCTTTCCAAGACCAACTCCTCCGTAAAGGAAAAGAGGATTATATACCTCCCCGGGTGATTCCGATACGGCAAGGGAAGCCGCATGGGCAAAATTATTATTGCCGCCGACAACAAAAGTGTCAAAAGTATATTTGGGATTAAGACCTGCTTTTTCTGCTACGGATCTGCTCCGCTTCTTTTGACCTGCTTCAATTGACGTATTATGTATTTCATTTAATTTTTCATCATCTTCCGCCACAAATACAACATTAAATTCTATGCCTGTAATCTCTGCAATACACACTTTAAAGGGCAGAAGATATTTCTTTTCAATATATTCTACACTTGCGTTCATATTAACAAGAATATATACGGTGTCATCTACTACGTCATATACTTTTAAGGGTTGTATCCATGTCGTGAATGAAACATTAGATAATTCATGTTCAATTCTTAGATGTTCTATAATATCAGACCATTTTTCCTCTACAATGTTCATCTTTATTAATTCCTGCCCTTTCCAATACTCCATATTATTTTACATCAAATTTATGATTTAAGCAATTGTTATTACATGTGGATAACTTTATAAAAAAGGAAAAAGGCTTGTATTCGACAAATTAAATGGAAAATATTTTTATATCCACAGATTATCCACGTAATATCCGCAACTTATCCACAAAATGTGGAAAAAGCGGG
>CAZNXL010000171.1:0-4658 GCA_964577075.1 uncultured Dorea sp.
CTTTCATTCACATATTCTACCGGCTATTGATGACGGTAGTAAAGATTTAAGTACATCGGTACATATAATTGAAAGATGCAGGGAACAAGGAGTTACAGATGTAGTCGCAACTCCCCATTTTTATGCGATGGAAAGCAGTGTTGAACATTTCTTCAGGCGGCGTGAGGAAGCTTATGAGCGGATGAAGGAGGAACTCCTGGGAAAAGGGGGACCAGAAGGATTACCGCATATATATCTTGGCGCGGAAGTTGCGTTTTTCCGGGGGGTCAGCCGGGCGGAACAATTGGAAAAGATGACGATTGAGGGAACGGATATCCTTCTTCTGGAGATGCCGTTCGCACCGTGGGCCAACACAGATATAGAAGAGGTGGAGTGGATGCTCAGGCACACGAAGCTTAAGATCATGCTTGCCCATCTGGAAAGATATCTGAGGATATCTGAGAACAAGCGGGGGATAGAGAGGCTTTTGGAACTTCCATTAATGGTTCAGGTGAATGCAGCGAGCCTTCTTGACTGGAAACAGAGAGGAAAGGTATTAAAACTCCTGAAGAAAAGTAATGTATGTGTGCTTGGAAGTGACTGTCACGGGATTCATCACAGACCTCCCAATCTGTCAGAAGGCAGAGAGATGGTGGAAAAAAAGTTGGGACATGAGTTCCTTGAGAGGATAGACAGAGACGGAAGCGCATTGCTTCAGAGTGTAAAGAGAAGGATATAAGGAGAAGGCAGGATTGAAGAAGAAGATATTGGTGCTGATTGGAAACGTTGTGTTATTTCTGCTGCTTGCGGGATTGATGGTTCTGGAAATCAGGAATCCGCAGGGCGGAGCAGTCATGCTCAGCAATATGATGGGAATGATGTAATTATGGATAAAAGATATCGCTCAAACGATGATAAGGCAAAGTTATATCGGAAGTTGGCGCTGCTTGCAGTTGCGCTGGTTGTAATAGGAGTATTCATTGGCTTTCTGTATAAACTGATGGATGACCGGCAGGCATTTGCGGAGGATGAATTTGATTCCGGTGATGCGATCAATGTTGTGGAGATCGGCGGGGAGACATACAGACCGAAGACCCGTATTAAGACGTACCTCTTCATGGGAGTTGACGCTGCAGGAAAGGCGGAAGCTCAGGAAGAATATAATGGGACGGGTCAGTGCGATGTGCTGGAAGTTGTAGTTGTAGACCAGAATGCGAATACTTATGCGGTCCTTCCCATTAACAGAGACACGATCACCGCTGTAAAGTCTTTAGAAATTGACGGAACCTATATTGCCTCGTCGGATGTGCAGATCGCGCTCGCCCATGCAAATGGCGACGGTATGGAGACAAGCTGTGAGAACACGGTGGATGCGGTGTCCAATTATCTGTACGGACAGCAGATCGATGGTTATCTGGCGCTTAATATGGACGCGATTCCTGTAATTAATCATATGGCAGGAGGCGTAACCGTAACGATCGAAGATGATTTTTCAGAGTCGGATCCGACGATGAAGACGGGTGAGACGATCACTCTGACGGACGAACAGGCTATGCACTATGTTCATGACCGGATGAACGTGGCGGACGGTACCAATGAAAACCGCATGAAACGTCAGTCTGTATATATGGAAGAAGTAGAGAAGATATACAGAGAAAAAGCATCACAGGATGAAAAGTTTGTATTAGATGTCTATGATGCACTCGGAGATTACATGGTGACAAGCCTCACGAAAAAGGACTGCAGTAAATTAGCGAAGGCTATGATGAAGAATGAGTCCTTGGGTGAGCTCACGATTGAAGGGGAAGTTTCTACGGATTATCTGGGATATAAGCAGTTTATCCCGGATAAGGACAGCCTCGAGGAGGTTATCATCCGGCTTTTTTATGACAAAGTGTAAATAGGAGATAAGTTATGAATTTGAAAGAACAGAAAGATAATGCCATTGATCCTGGATTTAGTGTAATCAATGCATCACCAGGGACTGATGAGGAGATGGAGATCGACCTTGTCGAACTGGGATTGGTGCTGTTAGATAAGCTGCGTTACATCGTGTTTTTCTGTTTGCTTGGAGCGCTGGTCTTTAATGCGTTTGCTTTTTTCCTGATAAAACCCAGCTATGAATCGACGGCTACAATGTATATTGTCTCAGCATCTGATGACTCAGTAGTGGATCTTACGGATCTGAACATCGGGACGTCCCTGACGTCCGACTATGAAGAGCTGATGTACAGCTACCCGGTTTTAGAGCAGGTAATTGAAAAGCTGGATCTTGATATGACTTTTAAAGAACTGGCAAAAATGATCGTTATCGAGAATCCGGAGGATACACGTATCTTAAAGGTGACAGCTACAAGCAATGATCCGGAATTATCAAGAGATATCGCCAATACTTTAGTGGGAGTGTCTGTGGATTATCTTCCTGAGACCATGGGAACAGAGCAGCCGAATATTGCGCAGGAGGCCAGAGCCGCCCTGAAAAAATCTGCTCCCAGCTATATGAAGTTTACGTTGATCGGCGCACTTTTGGGTATACTGCTTTGTTGTGCATATATTACGGTCAGACACCTTATGGATGATACGATCCATACGTCAGAGGATATGGAGAAATATTTTGGCATAGTTCCTCTTGCGACCATTCCGGATATGGGATCGCTGGAAGAAGACAAAGAGAAGAGTAAAAAGAAGAGCAAAAAGAGCAGCTTTAGGAGAAAGTAAGATGGGAAAGATAGATGTCAATATTCCGAACATGCCGTATGCGGTAGAAGAGGCGCTGAACCGCCTTCGTATCAATATTAAATTTTGCGGGAAAAACACAAAAAAAATACTGGTTGTGAGTAGTGTTCCCAATGAGGGAAAGAGCTTTGTGTCGGTGAATCTGTGGAGAATGCTCGCAGAAGCAGGATTTCCCAGTGTCTTGGTAGATACGGATCTCAGGAAGTCCGTGTTAAAGAGTCGTCATGATTTTACAAGCGACGAAGAGATACAGGGTCTTGATTATTACTTATCCGGACAGGCGGAATATGAGGATGTAGTTTACCGGACGAATATTGAAAACGGGGATATCGTTCCCTGTACGAATCTGCTGGAGAACCCTTCTACATTATTTGAGGATCCCAGGTTCCGGGAACTGTTTGGGGAGCTCTCCAGGAACTACCGGTATGTGATCATTGATGCCCCTCCGCTTGTGAATGTTGCGGACGGAGCGCTGATCTCGACAGTATGTGACGGAGCGATCCTTGTCGTAAATGCGGGGGAGACATCCAGGGCGCTTGTGAAACAGGCGCTGACCCAGCTTGAGCGGGCGGATTGCCGACTGCTTGGAATGGTTCTCAACAAAGCAGAAGTCGCCAATCGTTCTTATTACAGATATTACGGCAAATATAAGCAATATGGTGATTACTACGGCGGGAATAAAAAAGGCAGCGCAGAAGAATAGAGTGCACCTTTGGAGGCATTTCTGTTCGATCTTCAGATATATTCGGATATCTGGTGTATCCGTGGCGATAAACACCATTTATCATATAAGTTTTGAGAGAAAGGAGGAAAAAGTCCAATGAAATCATTAAAGAAAGTTGTAGTTGCATTTATGGCAGTTGCAGTACTTGCTATGGGAGTTTCTGAGGCAGCATTTGCAGCAGCGCCAGCGGCAGCAGCGTCAGTAACAAAGTCAAGTATTGCTAAAGCAACAGTAACTGTCAAGAGTGTAAAATATAATGGAAAAACTCAGACAGCAAAGATTGTCGTAAAGGATGAAAAAGGAAACGTTCTCACAGAGGGTGTTGACTATAAAGTATCTAAAAAGGCATATAAGCACAGTGGAACTTATACTCTTACTATTACCGGTATCGGACGTTATGAGGGTACAGTAACCGCTAAGTATACGATCAAAGGTACAGCGACAGCTAAGCAGAATAAAATCACAGCTAAGGCTAAGAAAACTTCTGTAAAAGCTAAAAGCCTTAAGAAGAAATCTGCAAAGATCAAGATTACTGTAAAGAAGGCAAAAGCTAATAAGGGTAAAGTAACTTATAAAGTAGTTAAATATCCAAAGAACGCTCAGAAGTACATCTCCGTCAGCAAGAAGGGTGTAGTTACTCTGAAGAAAGGCGCGAAGAAAGGTACTTACAAAGTAAAAGTTTATGTTGCAGGATATAAGAAATACAATCCTAAGACAAAGACTGTCACAATTAAAGTTAAATAAAAAACAAAAATACAAAAAAGAAAGTATTTTCCTCACACAAGAAAGGCATCCTGGCCACGCAGGATGCCTTTTTAAGCAGGTTCATTCTATTGGTTCACATACTTTTTGATCGCTTCAAAGCTTTGGCGGCTGATCACATGCTCGATCTTACAGGCGTCTTCCACTGCGATATCCGCCGGTACGCCGAGCTTTATAAGCCATGCGGAAAGGAACTCATGCCGCTCATAGATCATCTCCGCAATCTCTCTGCCGGATTCTGTAAGATAGATGAAACCGGCATCCGTCATAGTAATATGTTCTTTATTTCTAAGGTTTTTCATCGCAACGCTGATACTTGACTTTTTGAATCCCAGCTCATTGGCTATATCTACTGATCTTACAACAGGAAGCTTTTTGCTGAGGATCAGTATAGTCTCAAGATAATTTTCCGCCGATTCATTCAGTATATCCATAGGGCTTTCCTCCTATCATTTCT
>CAZNXL010000172.1:0-4646 GCA_964577075.1 uncultured Dorea sp.
TTTGGGACATTTTCATTTGTGGTCTATTGAGACATTATCATTTTTGGCTTATAAGCTTATAATACAAGATAATACAAGAGATAGTTTTTCTTGACAACGCAGGACATATGCGTTATAATAGCTTTTGTTATAAAGAACAGTTATCTGGTTGTGTGGGCGTAGCTCAGTTGGATAGAGCGTTTGGCTACGGACCAAAAGGTCGGGGGTTCGAATCCTCTCGCCCACGCTTTAGTCCTTGCGGAGATGTCCCAAGGGCTTTTTTCATATTTTAATCACATTTTAAACATTTTCTTTTCAATTTTTGAATATATAATGAGTGCTCCGATGAAAAATTTATATGTGAAAGGGTAGGAAGTCATTATGAAAACAAAAAAAATAACAGCGGTGTTCCTTGGTTTCGCATTGCTGATGACCGCGGCCGGCTGCCAAAAAGAGACGGAGAATGCTTCGGATGAGAGCCTCTATGGCCGGGTTTCAGCGATAGACAACAATACGATCACACTTTCTCTTGCCAAAGAAGCTGAGAAGCCGGGAGAAGAAGCCGAGCTGACCGGAGAGACAAAGACCATTACGGTAACGGATGAGACAAAGATCTTACAGCAGGAGAGCAGGAAAGACCGTGCTTTGGATGAAAACGGGGAAGAACTGCCTGAAAAGACAGATGATGCGAAAGGCAACATACAGAAAAAGTCGGACAGCAAGGAAGAAGAACCACCGGAGAAACCGGACGGAGAGGAAGAAAACTCTCAGGAAAGGCCGGATCGGAAAGGAGAAAAACCGGACGGAGATATGCAGATACCTGTGACAGATGCACAGATCAGTGATATCGAGGAAGGGGATATGATAAAAGTCACTTTAGATGGAGAGAAAGTGACTGATATTACGATACAGAAAATGTGAAAAACCTTGAGAAGAAAAGATAAAAAAGAGGTGAAACTACATGGCAAAATACGTTATGGCATTAGATGCCGGAACTACCAGTAACCGCTGCATTTTATTTAACAAAAAAGGCGAGATCTTAAGCATTGCGCAGAAAGAATTTACTCAGTATTTCCCCAAACCGGGTTGGGTGGAGCATGATGCCAACGAGATATGGTCCTCACAGCTTGGAGTGGCAGTAGAAGCGATGAACAAAATCGGAGCTGCGGCAAAAGATATTGCGGCGATCGGGATCACGAACCAGAGAGAGACAGCGATTGTGTGGGACAAATATACGGGAGAACCGGTCTATCATGCAATTGTATGGCAATGTCGGAGGACAGCAGAATACTGTGATGAACTAAAGGAAAAAGGATATACAGAGATGTTCCGGGAAAAGACGGGCCTGATCATTGACGCCTATTTTGCGGGAACAAAGATCAAATGGATCCTGGATCATGTAGAGGGGGCAAGACAGAGAGCTGAACGGGGGGATCTGCTTTTTGGGACAGTGGAGACGTGGCTCATATGGAAGTTTACAAAAGGCGCCGTTCACGTAACAGATTATTCCAATGCTTCCCGGACTCTTTTATTTAATATTAATACTTTGGAGTGGGACAAAGAGATTTTAGATATTATAGGCATTCCTGAAAAGATGCTTCCTAAGGCAATGCCTTCAAGCTGTGTGTACGGGAATACAGATCCGTCTTTTTTTGGCGGATCTATTCCGATTGGCGGAGCGGCAGGAGACCAGCAGTCAGCGCTGTTCGGGCAGACCTGTTTTAAAAAAGGGGACGCAAAAAATACTTATGGGACAGGATGTTTCCTCTTGATGAATACGGGAGAAAAGCCGGTATTTTCCGAGAATGGCCTTGTAACTACGATTGCGTGGGGGCTGGATGGAAAGGTATATTATGCGCTGGAAGGTTCTATTTTTGTCGCGGGAGCGGCAATACAGTGGCTAAGAGATGAGATGCGCCTTATTGATTCCGCGATGGATTCAGAATATATGGCAAAGAAAGTAAAGGATACCAACGGATGCTATGTTGTCCCCGCATTTACCGGGTTGGGGGCGCCTTATTGGGATCAGTATGCAAGAGGAACGATTGTCGGATTGACACGCGGAGTTAATAAATATCATATCATCCGGGCTACATTAGAATCTCTGGCATATCAGGTCAATGATGTGCTGGATGCCATGAAAGCGGACTCCGGAATTGAGCTTTGCTCCCTGAAAGTTGACGGCGGAGCAAGCGCCAATGATTTCCTGATGCAGACACAGGCGAATATTATAGATGCACCTGTAAAGCGTCCACAGTGTATTGAAACCACCGCTATGGGTGCGGCGTATCTTGCCGGGCTTGCAGTAGGATACTGGAAGGATAAGGATGAGGTTATCAAAAACTGGGCGATTGATGAGATCTTTACCTCTAAGATTGGTGAAAAAGAACGTAAAAAGAAAATAAAAGGCTGGAAGAAAGCGGTAAAATACGCATATGGATGGGCGAAAGACGATGACCAGGATAATTAGATGTGAGGTTTGCAAAAACCATTGTGAGATCGAGGCGGAGGTTGAAGACGGAGAAGTGTTGGATGTATCAGGAAACGGGTGCATGAAAGGTTTTATCTATGCACAGCAGAAAGTGAATAAGCAGACAGAATAAAAAAAATGTAGTTTTCAGTAGACAGGTTATCCCAAATATACTAAAATAGACACGTTGAGAGCAATTTAGAGAAGGAAGGTATTAACTATGAAACGAAATGTTATTGTTGGGCAGTCAGGCGGACCAACTGCGGCAATTAATTCAAGTCTTGCAGGTGTTTATCGTACTGCCAAGGACCGTGGCGCTAATAAAGTATATGGTATGTTACACGGGATACAGGGATTATTAGAAGAAAAATATATTGACCTGTCTGATCATATTAAGACAGAGCTTGATGCAGAGCTTCTTAAGAGGACTCCGGCTGCTTTTCTGGGTTCCTGCCGTTATAAACTGCCGGAGATTCATGAGGACAGAGGAATGTACGAGAAGATTTTCGCAATCTTAGATAAGCTTGATATTGAAGCATTTATCTATATCGGCGGTAATGACTCCATGGATACAATTAAAAAATTATCTGATTATGCAATCATTACAGGACATCCGGCAAGATTCGTCGGCTGCCCGAAGACAATTGATAATGACCTTGCACTTACAGATCATACGCCGGGTTATGGAAGCGCAGCTAAGTATATCGGGACATCCATGAAAGAGATCATCCGCGACAGCTTCTGTCTGGAGTATGCGAACGGACTTGTTACGATCGTGGAGATCATGGGACGTAATGCAGGATGGCTTACAGGCTCAGCAGCGCTTTCACAGGGCGAGGACTGTGAAGGACCGGATATGATCTATCTGCCGGAGCATCCATTTGATATTATCAAATTCCGCGACAGAGTGAAAGAATTACTTGAGAAGAAGACGTCTGTAGTAGTAGCTCTTTCAGAGGGAATCTGTACAGAAGATGGAAAATATGTATGTGAACTTGGAAACAGCGTTGATTTTGTAGATGCATTTGGACATAAGCAGTTATCCGGTACGGCAGCTTATCTTGCTAATTATATCGCAGGAGAACTTGGATGCAAGACGCGTGCAATTGAGCTGAGTACACTTCAGAGAGCAGCATCCCACGCAGCATCCCGCGTAGATATCCTGGAAGCATATCAGGTAGGCGGCGCAGCAGTAAAAGCGGCGGATGAAGGAGACAGTGGCAAGATGGTGGTTCTTCAGAGGCTTTCTGATGATCCGTACCAGTGCGGAACAGAGGTTAAGGATGTACATAAGATCGCCAATGATGAAAAACTGGTTCCGGCAGAGTGGGTAACAGAAGACGGAACATATGTAACAAATGAGTTCATCTCTTATGTGAGGCCTCTGATCCAGGGAGATGTGTCTCCGGTTATGGTAGATGGTATCCCGCGACATCTGTATACACCGAGGGAATTAAGCGAGAGAATTAAATAATTTTTTAAAATGCTAAGGGAGGACGTGTTAAAAAAGCGTCCTCTTTTCAATTGTTCCGTTTAGATGATTCTCCTACAAAATATTTTTAAAAGTTCTTGATTTTTTTGCAGTAATCTTTTATCATATGAATTACTCTAGTTAATCTAAAGTTCTGTTTTTTATTTTATTATTTTACATCCCGGAATCCGGGGTATTTCACGAATGGTTTAAAATGTTGATGAAAAAGAGAGGTGGTGTGTTTGGCGGTTAAAGAATATGACGTGTTAAAGCTGATCGAGCATAATCATATATGCTATGTCAGTTCAGAGTGTGTAAGAGGAAACAGTTTGCCGCGCTGGATCAAGTATCATCCATGTGTGACTAAAAAAGAACTATTTCAGATGATCAGTGAGATCGTAGGGCAATTATCTAAAATTCACAGATGCCGGGGGACTCCCTGTTACCGGTGTGTGAATCCCTATAGTATTATTGTGTCGGAAAACGGCAGAGTAAGTTTCCTTGATACCAATGCGCCGTCAAATAGCGGACAGTTAAAGATCATGCAGCGGCGGACGGTAAGAGAATATTTTCTTCCGCCGGAAGAGCCTTATTATCAAAAGGGGAGTGTAGAACTTGATATCTATGGATTGGGAAAGGTTTTACAGTATCTGCTTTCAGAGGTAGAGGCGGATCCTCCTCTTCACAGAAGAGAAGAGGTAAAATTTCAGAAAATTATTTCCAGAT
>CAZNXL010000173.1:0-4643 GCA_964577075.1 uncultured Dorea sp.
TTGTAAAAATACAATCCTTTGCAATTTTATTTTTTCGTTATTATCTGAAATATGCCACACCGGATTCAAAAATCTTCATATCCTGTTCTCCATAGATGTTCATTGCAACGCTTCTTGCACGTCTCTCTGAATGTGCCATCTTGCCCAGAACACGTCCGTCCGGACTTGTAATACCTTCGATTGCCATGTAAGAGCCGTTTACATTCCACTCTTCATCCATCGTAATATTTCCTTCCGGATCACAGTACTGTGTCGCAACCTGTCCGTTTGCGAACAGCTTATCAAGCCATTCTTGATTTGCAACAAAACGTCCCTCACCATGGGAAGCCGGATTCGTATAGACTCCGCCAGGTTCCGCCATAGAAAGCCAGGGTGACTTATCCGTAACTACTTTTGTATAGATCATTCTGGAAATATGACGTCCGATCGTATTATAAGTAAGTGTCGGGGACGTATCGTCCTGCCCGGTAATCGCTCCATTCGGAACAAGCCCCAGTTTTACAAGCGCCTGGAATCCGTTACAGATACCAAGTGCAAGGCCATCTCTTTCATTTAAAAGCTTCTCTACCGCCTCTTTGATCTTTGCATTCTGGAATGCTGTGGCAAAAAATTTCGCGGAACCGTCCGGCTCATCACCTGCACTGAATCCGCCCGGGAACATAATAATCTGCGCGTCATTGATCGCTTTGTCAAAAACATTGACAGAATCGATAATATCTGCTGCATCTAGATTCTTAAACACCTTAGTAACTACCTTTGCCCCTGCGCGCTCAAATGCTTTTGCACTGTCATACTCGCAGTTCGTTCCGGGAAATACCGGGATGAAGACAGTTGGCTGCGCAATCTTGTGCGTACAGATATGGATGTCAGAGGTATGATAAAGTCCTGTTTTGATCTCTTCATCCTGACCTTCTGCGCCGGAATTTGTCTTAAATACTTTTTCCAAAGTAGCTTTCCATACGTTTTCCGCCTCTTCCTCGGAAATCATCACATCGCCGTAAGAGAAGGCTGCATCATCTGTCACTTCACCGATTACCGTATACTGAATGGCAAGCTCTCCAGCCTTTTCTGCCGGAACTTCCGCAATAATATCACCAAATGCCGGTGCGAACAGATCGCTCGCATCTATATTATGTTCAATCTTAACTCCCATTCTGTTACCGAATGCCATACGGCTTACTGCCGCAATCACACCGTGTCGGTCAAGTGCATAGGCAGATATGATCTTTCCTGCATGAATATCTTCTGTGAATTTACCGTACTGCTCCATCACTTTGTCATAGACCGGAACGTCATACTCATCTGTCGGAATACGGAGCCATATGAGCTTATTCCCCGCCGTTTTAAGCTCCGGAGTAATAATATCCTTCTCTGTAGCCACATCTACAGCAAAGGAAACCAATGTCGGAGGAACGTCGATATCTTCAAATGTTCCTGACATACTGTCCTTTCCTCCGATAGACGGGAGTGAAAATCCGAGCTGTGCGTTATAAGCGCCGAGAAGCGCCGCAAATGGCTGGCTCCATCTGTGCGGATCTTCCGTCATACGTCTGAAGTATTCCTGGAACGTGAAACGGATCTTTCTAAAATCTCCGCCGTTTGCAACAATCTTTGCTACAGACTCTGTCACTGCATAGATTGCTCCGTGATATGGGCTCCATGTAGACAGATACGGGTCAAATCCATAGCTCATCATCGTAACCGTATCGCAGTCACCTTTTAATACCGGAAGTTTTGCAACCATTGCCTGTGTTTCTGTTGTCTGATATTTTCCACCGTGAGGCATGAATACAGAACCTGCGCCGATCGAACCGTCAAACATCTCAACAAGACCTTTTTGTGAGCACACGTTTAAGTCTGAAAGTGTTGCAAGCCATCTCTCCTTCACATCACCTGCTTCTTCTCTCACAAGGACACTGTCCTTACGGTTTGGAATGTCTACTGCGACGGTGGTCTCCTGATGCGCCCCGTTTGTATCAAGAAATGCTCTGGATAAGTTTACAATCTCTTTTCCTCTCCATGAAAGAATCAGTCTCGGCTCCTTCGTAACTACTGCTACTTCAACAGCCTCTAAGTTTTCTTCCTTCGCATAGCCCATAAACTCTGCCACATCCTTCGGATCTACCACAACTGCCATACGCTCCTGTGACTCGGAGATCGCAATTTCAGTGCCGTCAAGACCTGCATATTTCTTCGGGACTTTGTCAAGATCAACCCGAAGACCATCCGCAAGCTCTCCAATTGCAACAGAGACTCCGCCTGCACCGAAATCATTACATTTTTTAATCAACTTACTAACTTCTTCTCTCCGGAACATACGCTGAATCTTACGCTCTGTCGGCGCATTACCCTTTTGAACCTCTGCCCCGCAAGTCTCGATAGACTCCGTCGTATGCACCTTGGACGATCCCGTAGCGCCGCCGCAGCCGTCACGTCCGGTACGTCCGCCGAGCAGGATGATGATATCACCCGGATCAGATGTCTCGCGGATAACCGCGCGTCTCGGAGCAGCGCCCATAACCGCACCGATCTCCATACGTTTTGCAACATAGTTCGGATGATAGATCTCTTTTACGCTTCCTGTTGCAAGACCGATCTGATTGCCGTAAGAACTATATCCATGTGCAGCCTCGCGCACAAGCTTCTTCTGCGGCAGCTTTCCCTTTAACGTATCCTTAACGGAGACTGTCGGATCAGCGGCGCCTGTCACACGCATAGCCTGATATACATAAGTCCGTCCTGAGAGCGGATCCCGGATCGCGCCACCGAGGCAGGTGGCAGCTCCGCCAAACGGCTCGATCTCTGTCGGGTGATTATGCGTCTCATTTTTAAAGTTCACAAGCCACTCTTCCTCTGTTCCATCTACAGTTACCGGTACAACGATACTGCATGCATTGATCTCATCAGACTCTTCCTGATCGTTAAGTTTCCCTTCTTTTTTCAGCTTTCTCATGGCCATCAGGGCAAGATCCATCAGACATATGAACTTGTCCTCTCTGCCCTGAAAGATCTCACTGTGATCATTAAGATACCGTCTGTAAGTGTTCTCAATCGGTGTCCGATAATCCCCTTCGCCAAAGGAAACCTCCGTAAGCTCTGTTGAAAATGTCGTATGACGGCAGTGATCAGACCAGTAGGTATCAAGCACGCGAATCTCTGTCATAGACGGATCTCTCTTTTCTTCATCTGCAAAATACTTTTGAATATGCCGGAAATCTTTGAAAGTCATAGCCAGTCCCAAAGAACTGTAAAGCTCCTTTAACTCCTCCTCTGCCATATCTTTAAATCCGTCAAAGATGATCACATCTTCAGGCTCATCAAACCTGGTTACTAATGTCTCAGGCTTCTCCATCCCTGTCTCGCGGGAATCCACCGGGTTAATGCAGTGATTCTTGATTGCCGTAAGTTCTGCGTCAGAAATCTCTCTGCCCTCGCCCTTGATTACATAAACAGTCGCTGTCCTGATCACAGGCTGCTCGTCCTCTTTGATAAACTGAATACACTGAACTGCGGAATCCGCCCTCTGATCGAACTGTCCCGGCAAATATTCTACAGAAAATACTCTGCTTCCTTTCTCTGCCGGGAACTCTTCTCTGTAAAGAGTATCCACCGGAGGCTCTGAAAAGATACCGTTACAAGCCTTTTCAAACGTCTCGTCAGAAACATTCTCCACGTCATAGCGGATCAAAACGCGAACAGATCCCACATCTTTAATTCCAAGATAACCCCTGATCTCGTGCTTCAGATCCTTCGCCTGAACCGCAAAATCCGGCTTCTTTTCTACAAATACACGTTTCACATTACTCATCCTGCTTTCCTCCTTCAATAAATGACGAATCATTTTTACACAGCATATTGCTCATGTGTACATTGTAACACATTTTATGTTATTAGTTAAATTAATAAAAATAAACATACTTATTAGGTTAGCTTATCTATAGGCTATAATAACTGTATCTGTGTACACTTACTGTAAATTTATTCTTTCTCAGGTGTCCGGGCTTTACTTTTGCCGTATGACGGCAACTTTTTTATAATGAATACAACAGCGATTCCCAATAGCAAAAATGCTATAAATACCGCCGCTATCCTCAGTACCATGTCAGAAAAGAACCCTTCCGGAAGCATACGGATCATATAATCTGTTGCCGGATCGAACATCCACAGATCATTTGTAAAGAACATCTTGTGAAAGATCATAAAACATTTCGTAAAATCAATGGTAAATGCTATTCCGAGGATTACTAACAGTACAGCAAAGATTCCTACCGAAAGACTATACGCTTTGAATAACAGATTCTTTAAATCCGCTTTCAGAAGCGACAAAATCAGCAGCAAAATAACTGCTGTAATTATGAGAAACGTCCGAAGTCGAAGTCCCCCTAAAAAGAGATTTTTCACATCCACCATATGAAGCCTGTCCTGTTCGTTAAAAAAATCCTGCTGCTTTCCCTCTATCGTTGTCTCAATAGAAAGTTCTTTATTTTTTCCGATCAGATAGTCCATCATATACTCTGTCACATCCATAACATCCTCGATCGTCATATGAAGGTCCCCTGTCACTTGATATTTTACATACTCTTTCTCATAAAATCCGTAATTACTGTCCCCGTAGATCGCAATCTGAAAACTGCTTAGGAGAA
>CAZNXL010000174.1:0-4633 GCA_964577075.1 uncultured Dorea sp.
CAAATAACTTTAAGGATTACACGGATAATCAAGAGGTAAAAATTGAAGTAATTCGTGGTGGTGAAACAAAAGAACTTACTGTGAAAGTTAACATTAAAAAACGTCCGATAATTATTACTGCTGCATCAGATTCTCAGGTATATGACGGATCTACTTTAATAAATAACAAGTGGTCTGTTGAAGAAACAACTGCGGATAGGGGCTTAGTATACGGTGAAGAAATCGATACAGTAACAGTAACTGGAAGCCAGAAATATGTTGGAGAATCCGATAATGTAGCATCTAATGCACAATTTGCAGAAGGTGTAAACAAGGATAATTACGATATTACGTATGTACCGGGAACATTAACGGTAACCGACGGAATAGGTACAGATCCAGTTGACCCGGATAAGGTTGTAGTAAAGAAACACGAGAACAAAGAATATAGTCTTGGCGATACTGTTGAATTTACGATAACCGTAACGAACATCTACGACAAAGTACAGACGATTACAATTAAGGAAAAAGAAGGCGTAACAATTACAGGTCCATCTAAATTTGAAGATGTTAAGCCAGGTGAGCAGAGAACTACTACAGCTACGTATAAGATTAGCGAGAAAGATATTCTTGCAGGATCATTTACGAATACAGTAGAAGCTTCATTTACGGAAAAAACATTTGAGAATGATGATGAAGTTGAGACAAATGATCCAGCAGGTCACCTGACAGTTATTAAAAAAGCAACAAGTACACCGGCTAATGGCACAGCATATGCACTTGATGAAACAATTACCTATAGTGTTTATGTAACGAATGATGGTAATGTAACACTTACAGATGTTGTTGTAACTGATCCATTGACAAAGGCAGAATGGAACGTAGGTACTCTTGAACCGGGAGAAAGCAGTGAAAAGGAAGCAACAAGCTACACTGTAACAGAAGCAGATATTCTTAAAGGTAATGTAGTTAATGAGGCAACGGCAACCGGAAATCCTCCGGAGGAAGGTATACCTGTAACTGCAACACCGGGCATAGTAGATAAGCCAACCATGAAATCAGCTCCAAGTCTTCATGTAGAAAAAGAAGCAGTTCAGAAAGAAGGCGGATACAAAGTAGGAGATGTTGTACCATTTACAATCACAGTAACTAATAACGGTAACGTAACGCTTAATAATGTTGAAGTTGTAGATGAGTTGACTGGTGATAAGATTGAGGTTGGTAAACTTGCACCGAATACATCAAATGAAGAGCCAATAAACGTAGAATATACGGTAACAGAAGCTGACGTTTTGAACGGAAAAGTAACGAATGTGGCAACAGCTACAGGAACCGATCCGGAGGGAAACGCAGTTAAGGGGGAAGGTACAAAAGAAGTTACTACGGAACCAGTTACCAGAAGCATGAATGTAACTAAGACCGTAATGAACGCCCCGGCAAATGGAACAACTTATCAGGCAGGCGAGAGCATCAATTATGAAGTTGCAGTTAAGAATACTGGCAATGTAACTCTCAAGAATATTCAGGTAGCAGACCAGATGCAGGGAGCAGCGGGTAATGCAGAGCTTAGAGCTGGCGAAAGCGCAACAATCGCTGAGTTGGCGCCGGGCAAGACGGTGACACTGCACTACGTATACACAGTACGTACCGCAGATCTTGGCGCAACGCTGAGAAATATGGCTACAGCAACAGCTCCGGGACCGGACAATGGCGGCGATCCAACAGAAGAGAATGATATAACACCTGGTGAGCCTGTCGTACCTCCGACACCAAATGCAGACGATGGCGGTGATGATGACGATGACGATGATAACCCGGTGGTAACTCCGGGAGGCAATGATGCGGCGGCTGTAACGCCAGCTGCGGTTGTCACAGTAGCAGCGGGAGCTCCGGCAGTAGTCGCAGACGCAATTGCAGATGCAGTCGAAGGAGTTGCAGCAACAGTAAGAGAATTAACAGACGCAGGCGATGAAGATGTGCCGTTGGCGAACACCAACTTAGATAATGAGCATAAGTGCTGTATCTTCCACTTCTTAGTAATGCTGATCAGTTTGATCGTACTTGCATTCTTTACAAGAAGTATGAAGAAGCGTCAGGAGAAGATCTTTGAACTGAGAGAGGAACTCGACACAGAATTAGCAAAACGTGGTCTTCCACTCTCCAATGAGAAACAGTAGTGAATGCCATAGAAGAAGGAGGAAAAGAGTATGCAGTTTTATGAATTTGCACATAGTCTGGGCGTACATGTCTGGGAGATACCGTCACTGGTAGTCATTCTTGTTATGGTGATCATGGGAATTGTTCACTGGAGAAACCAGAAGAAGCGAGACAGTGACTTTGAAGAGGAACTTGATGATAAAATTCAGGAGATCAGAGAAGCATTAGCGGAGACTGAGGAAGGAGGAGTATAAGATGTCATACATTTTACAACACACCATGTTCGGATTTTGCTGGTGGGATCTTCCTGCAGTGATAGCGCTGTTAGCGGTTGTGGTGTATTTCGTAGTGAGATACCGCAATATGAAAAAAGAGCAAAGTGATCTGGAAGATCAGTTATCAGAATTATACTCGGAGGATGCGAAGACAACGCCAAAAGAGGTATAGTACACAGTTCTTTGAAAAAATGTTATAAAGTAAATTAACAGGGACGCCTCAAGACTATGACAGGATTCATAGGAAGGGGCGTCCCTGTTGTATTCGCCGGTTGTCACGCGACATTGGAGCAGCTCATACGATCATGCAGAGAAGAGGATGAGAAGGATTTAATTAGGATTTTGTGCTTTCTCTAGCAGCTCCTCCATGATCTTGTCAATGTCGTAATCTGGCTGATACTTTACGGCGACATCGCATATCTTTTGTATAGTGGTTACTGTTTCTTCTAACATATCGGCAATGTCCGTTACACTGAAACACTTTGTTAATTTTTTACAGACTAGACGTACCTTTCCTTCCAGGCGTCCTTTTTCTTCTGCATATTCGCGTTCCGCCTTAATAAATTTTTCTTCATCATATTCGTAAAGTCCCATGCTGATTACCTCCGTTTTGTTTTTCTTAAGAAAATCCGCCAGTATCCCGTCCTTGATACACTGCTCCACGGCCTTTTGGATGGCTTCGCTAAATTCCATATCCTTCTGATAAGTCCGTACTGTGCTGACAAAGACGGCATATTCACGTAAGATCTTGCAGTTCTCCATCAATTCACGGTTACAGCCGAGATTGATGTTATAGACCTGGGTTTTCAACTCAAGGGCGGGATCCACGGCGCTTGTTTTAAACATGCTGGACAGCCGCATCTCCGATCTTTCCGGGATCTCCTCTATGCCGTTGTAGAACACAATAAACCGCGGCTCCGGGATCTGGATAAGTCTGCTCCCGAACAGGTTCTCTTCGACTGTAAGCCTCGAGTAGACGTCTGAGACATAGAACAGGTTCCGAAGACACATGTTCGGATTTTTCGTAGACTGATGCTCATACAGGGAAAGGATGTCATAAAGAACAAAGGATACATCGTTTTTCATCCCCAGGTAAATGGCATTCTCCAGAGTTGTTACGGTCAGATCATCCGGATTCTGGTAGTCGGTCTGGTTTATGGCATTGTAGAGCTTCAGGGATTCTTCCTTTTCCTTAAAGATCATCCGGAAGAGGCGGTCCTTGTAAGTCCGGTCTGGTTTTGGCTGGATCTCCGATGGTGTTGGTGTTTCCTGCTGCTCTGAGTGTTTTGTTAAGTGTTTTGTTAAATGTTCTGCTGAGTGTTCTGTTGGTTTTTTCGTCAGATTTTCTGTCATTCCTTATCCTCCTGTCCGTCTGACTGAGAGGATTCTATCACCGGATGAGCTTTTCAGAATCCTCTATGCCTTAATTGGATAAATAAGCATTGAAGATTTCTAAAAGAATCTCGATCATAGAATGGCTGAGCCATAAAGAATATTAGAAATATAATGCTTAAGGGAATCATAGCACAGATTCAAAGAGGATACCAGAGAAAAAGGTCATTTTGGACAAATCGTCCAATATTATTTAAAAGAATTGTATGCCTGGCAACAAAAAAGCCTATCCCGTCTGCTTACAGGACAGGCATTGCACTTTACAAAAATGTAATCAGTCTCTGCTGATTAAATCAATTCTCCGATTCCCATTAAAAGCCCTTGTTCTTTCATTGCAGGACTCGTCGTCAAAAACAGAACTTTCCCCTTTACCGGAGATGTGATCTCTAACAGCGTATTGCCAAAATAATCTTCCACATGTCCGACCGGCTGGCCTTTGTTTGTTTCATCTCCAACGGTTACGCTCGTGTAAAAAATACCTTTTATCGGCGTATTCCTCCTTCTTCTTTCAAAATTAAATTATCACGCTTTTTATTTTCTGTCTAATATGTAAAAAAAGAGGCTGGCTATAAGGATTTCCTATAGCGAACCTCTTTGTCATGCTCCCTTCGGAGCGTATAAGCCTTCGGCCGGGGACACAGTATGCATCCGGGCGGATTCGGGTCTCTCACTCGTATATCAGAGTCAGAGCTTATAATCGCTTGTCTCTTTCCATTTTCCGTTTTCGAGATCTTCCACGACCCGGTCATATTTTTTGTCAAGGTCGAACAGGATCAGGCAGATGATACCGATGGCGCTTGCAATCAGCGGAACCCAGATGTAGGCCCAGC
>CAZNXL010000175.1:0-4335 GCA_964577075.1 uncultured Dorea sp.
GAATGCATCAGATGCCGCATATATTTTATGCGACATTGGCTCTGAATAATAAATATTAGCAGATACCTTTCCCTGATACTTCCATGCGAAGTGGCGGAACATATTCTCATATTGCTCTTCTCCCGTGCCAAGAACTACAAGCTGAATCGCATCCTGGCACAGCTCGTCAAGTACATGTGCCACGAGGTCAAAACCTTTTTGGTCTGTCAGACGGGATACGATGCCGATCAACATAGTCTTCGCATCCTCTTTCAGGCCGAGCTCTTTTTGAAGCGCAAGTTTATTCTTTACCTTTTCTCTGCGGAAATTATCCACTGTATAGTTCTTCGCAATATGCGGATCCGTCTCCGGGTTAAAATCTGTATAGTCAATTCCATTTACAATACCGGACAGACAATTTGCGCGGGCATTCATAAGTCCGTCCAGATTCTCGCCGTAGAATGGCGTCTTGATCTCCTCCGCATAGGTATTACTTACTGTCGTAACCCTGTCCGCATATACAATACCGCCTTTTAAGAAATTAGCGTCTTTGTAAGCTTCCAGCTTGTCCGGTGCAAAATAATACTGCGGAAGGCCCGTGATATCCCTCACTCTCTTCGTATCCCATGTTCCCTGGAATTTCAGATTATGTATTGTCATAATCGTCTTGATGCCCCGGTAATATTCATTGCCGAAACGGAAATTATCCAGGAAGATAGGAACAAGCCCCGTCTGCCAGTCATGGCAGTGAATGATATCCGGTCTGAAGTCGATCAGCGGTAATGCGCTCAGTACAGCCTTTGAGAAAAATGCAAATTTTTCAATATCTGCGTACATATCTCCATATGGAGCAAATCCATTGAAATAGTATTCATTATCGATAAAGTAAAAGGTAATCCCATCCTGCACAGTTTCAAGGATTCCCACATACTGCTTTCTCCAGTTCAAATCCATGTAAAAATGTGTCTTATACTGCAGCTTTTCTTTCCATACATCTTTCATGCACATATATTTCGGCAGCATCACGCGCACGTCGTATTTTTCTTTATCAAAATATTTTGGCAGGGAACCTGCTACGTCTGCCAAACCTCCTGTCTTTATAAAAGGTACTGCTTCTGAAGTTGCAAAAAGTATTTTTTTCATAACTCTTCCTCCCAATTTCACGGTATATGCTGTTTATATTATACCGCAATTTCATAAAGAAAGAAAGCATTATCTGTTTTTATATTCTAATCTGATCGTATCTGCAATCAATGCAATAAATTCTGAATTTGTCGGCTTTCCCTTACCGTTGCTCACGGTATATCCGAAGAGTTCGTCTAATGTATCAAGCTTTCCTCTGCTCCATGCAACTTCAATAGCGTGCCGTATGGCTCTCTCCACTCTGCTTGCAGTTGTCTGGTGATTTTTCGCAACCGTAGGATAAAGTATCTTTGTAATCGCATTCAGTACATCCATATCCTCCACGGCCATGATGATCGCATCCCGCAGATAATGGTAACCTTTGATATGCGCCGGTATTCCGATCTCATGGATCATATCTGTGACCCGCGTCTCCAAACCTGCGCTGTTCAGCTGTTCCGGCTCTCCCTCATCGCCCTTTTTCATAGCTGCCTCATGTTTAAGCATCTGTCTGGCGCCTTTAATGCGGTTTAATACCATCTCATTATTGAATGGCTTCAGGATATAATAGTTTGCTCCTTTTTTAAATGCATCTTCCGTAATTCTTTCCTGTCCGATTGCTGTAATCACGATAAAATTAGGATGCTTTCTGATCTCTCTGTCACGATTCACCTGTTCCATGACACTAAGTCCATCCATTTTTGGCATGATCAGATCTAATAATACAACATCCGGTTGTTTCTGCCTGATGATTTTGTAAGCATCTTCTCCGTTGTTCGCTTTTCCAACCAGATTTAAGTCTTTGTCGGAACCGATCACATCTCCTAATAAATCCAAAATTCTCTCATTATCATCGGCAATGGCCACACTTATCTCGCTCATTTTGTGAAATCCCCTTTCTATGATGTCCAAACATGTCATGTCCAATTATAAAGGTTCCTTCTACGTCAATTCAAGAAATTGCTGTCGGAAAAAACAAGCTTGTTTCGACCGGTTTTTATTGCATTTTTCGATTTCCTACATTTTTCGAGAAAAATGAGTCTGAGATTTGTCGATTACCGTTCTTTCATTGGCAGAAAGGCGTTGGCATTCCGGTCATATTCGTCCGTCTGTCTTATGTTTGTCAGCGCATAATGTTTTTTCGTATTATTCAATATGATTTCTTCCCGTCTCCTTGCTCCAGCATATTTTCTATGAAAATCCCATACCCTTTTGTTGGATCGTTTACAAATACATGTGTCACTGCGCCTGCAAGTTTTCCGTCCTGCAGGATGGGGCTGCCGCTCATCCCCTGGACGATTCCGCCTGTTATCTTCAGAAGATCCCTGTCTGTCACCTCAAGCTCAATTCCCTTATTTACCTCGTCTGTTTTTAAGTTGACCGACGTGATCTCCACACTGTATTCTTTCACCTTTCCTTCCACAGCACACCTTATCACAGCTGGTCCTTCTTTTATATCTTCTTTTTTCGCCATACTGACCGGCGTCTGATCTTTAAATAATGTGTCGATCCGGTCAATCGTTCCGAAGATTCCCACCTCGCTGTTAGTTGTGATGCTCCCGAGCACATTGTAATTATTATATATGATGATCCCTTCCATTCCCCCGGGCGTCCCGTCTGTTCCTTTCTGTATATCCTTAATGCTGGTCGTATAGACAGTCCCGTTTGAGATGTTCAGAAGTTCATTCGTATCTACATCGTGTATTCCATGACCCAATGCTCCAAATCTGCTGGAAGCATCTAAAAATGTAATAGTTCCCAGTCCCTGCGCATTATCCCTTACCCAGATTCCAAGCTTATATTCATCCGCGCCGCACCTTACTGCCTGGGTCTTCACCACGATATCCTGATCTTTCCTGTGAATATCTAAGATAACATCTTTACCGTCAAGTGTCTTCACAGCCTCTATAAGCTCTGATTTGTCTGTGATCCTGTGGCGGTTGATCCCTGTAATGTAATCTCCCGCCTTTACTTTGTGTGCCGAGGGTTCATGGCGCATCCCGTCTATTCCCGTTATCTCATCGGTTCCAAGTACCATGACGCCCTTCGTTTCAAGGTAGATCCCAATAGGCATTCCTCCCGGGATCACCATAGTTTCATCCGATGTCTTCGCGCTCACCTCGCGTTTAAACATTTGTTTTTTGCTGCTTACCAGACAATATCCTCCTCCGATGCTTACAAAGAACACCAGCAGTATGATCAAAATTCTTCTGTACCAATATTTGCGCATAATACTTCCTTTCTTCACTTAAACAAAATATAGATAGATACCTCTCCTGGATATCTATCTATAGTATGTGAAGAAACGTTAATTTTCAATCAGTTTAATTTTACCTGTTTTGCAAGTTCTTTCATTTCGACTGCATTTTGGATCACAGCGTCGGTAATCTTTGCACCTCCGAGGAGTCTTGCCAGCTCATCAATGGATTCTTCTTCACTCATGGAGCGGATCCCGGTGGTTGTCTGCGCGCCCTCTGTCTTTTTTTCAATCACGTAATGATGGTCTGCCATTGCCGCTATCTGCGCCAGATGTGTAATACAGATCACCTGATGCTTTTTACCGATCAGCGCCATCTTCTCCGACACTCTCTGTGCGGTGCGCCCGCTGATCCCCGCATCAATCTCGTCAAAGATCAGAGTCTCGATATCGTCTTTATCTGCCATAACAGCCTTAATGGCTAACATCATTCTTGACAATTCTCCGCCGGAGGCTACATTTACCAATGGCCTAACCGGCTGCCCCGGATTAAGAGAAATCAAAAATTCCACGTCATCCTTTCCGGAGGCGGTATAGTTTTCAAGTTCTCCAAACTGGATCCTGAATCTGACATCCGTAAAATTCAGTTCCTTCAATCCCTTCTCAATCGCACTCTCAAGAAGCTTCGCCTGCTCTTTCCGAACGTTTGTAAGCTTTTTGCTGTGCTCTTGCAGCTCTTTTTCCGCCTTCTCGCACTTCTTCCTGAGACTTTGAATATAATTTTCATAATCCATGAGCTTTTCTATCTTCTCCTGCTGCTCTTCGCAGTAGGAAAGGATCTCTTCGATACTGTTCCCGTATTTTACTTTTAAATGATTAATCTCATTTAAACGATTTTCAGTGTCATAGAATTCCTCATCCGAAAAATCACAGCTTCTCTGATAATCTGACAGTTCCCTGTTAAAATCATTAAGAAGGCTGTCAATCTCAGTCAGCTGATCATACAATCCTTCTACCGCCGTATCATACTCCTGTAT
>CAZNXL010000175.1:4345-4575 GCA_964577075.1 uncultured Dorea sp.
AGAGCCCGGATCGCGCGGCTTAAATCCTCACTGGCGCTTGAATGATCTTCACTTGTATACATATAAGCTTCCGACACTCCATCCGCGATCTTTCTCCCATTTACCATTCTGCGGTACAACGTCTCAAGATCCTCGTCTTCCCCCTGTTTAAGGCTGGCCTTTGTAATCTCCCCCACTTCAAACTCAAGAAATGACAGCTCCTTTGCCCTCTCTCCTTCATCCATTTCAGC
>CAZNXL010000176.1:0-4574 GCA_964577075.1 uncultured Dorea sp.
TCCGCATCCGCTGAAATCATCCTGTCGACAATATTTTCCAGATAGTCATTGATCATATGGAAGATAGAATCTCTCATATTCTCGCCGTCAAGCACCCGGCGTCTCTCTTCATATATGATCTCCCTTTGTTCATTCATAACCTGATCATACTCTAACAGATTCTTACGGATTCCAAAGTTATTGTTCTCAATCTTCTCCTGCGCCTTTTCAATCGCGCTGGAAAGCATCTTATGCTCAATCTGCTCTCCTTCCTCCACGCCGAGGGTTGTGAAGATATTCATCAATCTCTCTGAGCCGAATAATCTCATCAGATCATCTTCCAGGGAAATGTAGAATCTGGATTCCCCCGGATCGCCCTGTCGTCCGGAACGTCCGCGCAGCTGGTTATCTATACGTCTGGCCTCGTGACGCTCCGTACCGATGATCTTAAGGCCTCCGGCTGCCCTTGCTTCATCATCAAGCTTAATATCCGTACCGCGACCTGCCATATTCGTCGCGATAGTAACCGCATCATGCACACCTGCTTCCGCCACGATCTGGGCTTCCATCTCATGATACTTTGCGTTCAGCACATTATGTTTGATCCCCCGTTTCCTGAGCATTCCGCTTAAAAGCTCGGATGTCTCGATGGTGATCGTACCGACAAGCACAGGCTGATGTTTATTGTGAGCCGCCTCTATCTCATCGCACACCGCCCTGAACTTTTCCTTTTGCGTCTTATATACCGCATCCTCATAGTCCTTACGGATGACCGGAAGGTTCGTCGGGATCTCGATAACGTCCATTCCGTAAATATCACGGAATTCCTTTTCCTCTGTAAGAGCCGTACCTGTCATACCGGCCTTCTTCTCGAATTTATTAAATAAATTCTGGAAGGTAATAGTTGCAAGAGTCTTACTCTCTCTCTTTACCTTCACATGCTCTTTCGCTTCGATCGCCTGATGAAGTCCGTCAGAATAACGGCGTCCCGGCATGATACGTCCCGTAAACTCATCAACAATCAACACCTCGTCGTCCTTCACCACGTAGTCACGATCCCTGAACATAAGGTTATGCGCTCGCAGCGCCAGAATAATATTGTGCTGGATCTCAAGGTTTTCTGCATCAGCCAGATTATCCAGATGAAAGAATTGTTCGACTTTTTTTACGCCGTCTTCTGTCAGGTTGATATTCTTTTCTTTTTCATTAACAATAAAATCTCCGGTCTCCTCAATGTCCTCGCCCATGATCGCGTTCATCTTGGAAAATTCGCCGCTTGCCTCGCCGCGTTCCAGCTGACGGGCAAGGATATCGCATGCCTCATACAGCTTCGTGGATTTCCCGCTCTGGCCGGATATGATAAGAGGAGTTCTCGCCTCATCGATCAGCACAGAGTCAACCTCATCAATGATCGCATATTTAAGGCCGCGCTGAACGAGCTGCTCTTTGTAAATGACCATATTATCTCTCAAATAATCAAATCCAAGCTCATTATTGGTAACATAAGTAATATCACAATTATACTGCTCCCGGCGTTCGTCATTATCCATACCGTTAAGAACCACGCCTACTGTCAGTCCCAGAAATTCATGTACCTGTCCCATCCACTCGGCATCACGTTTCGCCAGATAATCATTGACGGTAACAATATTCACTCCTGCGCCGGTCAGCGCATTTAAATATGCCGGAAGCGTTGACACGAGCGTTTTACCTTCACCGGTTTTCATCTCGGCAATACGACCCTGATGAAGAATAATGCCGCCGATCAACTGCACGCGATAGTGCTTCATTCCAAGAGTCCTGTAAGCAGCTTCTCTCACTGCAGCATATGCCTCCGGGAGAATATCATCCAGCGTCTCTCCCTGCTTAAGCCTTTCTCTAAATTCCTTTGTCTTATTCTTAAGTTCCTCATCCGACAGGCTCTGCATCTGCGGTTCCAATGCCTCAATGGCATCTGCGATCGGATAGATCCTCTTTAACTCATTCTCACTGTGTGTTCCGAATAATTTCTGTAATAAGCCCATATAGAAAAACTCCTTGTCCGTAAATTTACTCAGCTTTCATTTTATCACTATCTATATTGCAATTCAACTTGTTTACAAAGTGTTCACAACTGTTTACACTCTATTCATTTCCCGCTCACGCGTAGCATTTTACCACATCATAAGGAAGTTTTCCACCAAAAATATCAAGGGCGCTGCCAATTGTGTAGTCAATCCTGCCCTCCGTGATCTTCTGAAAATGCGCAAGATCTTCCATGCTTCCAATCCCTCCTGCGTAAGTGACCGGTATCCCCTCATATCTTCCCAGGAGCTTTGCAAGGTCGGCGTCAACGCCGCAGGCATGCCCCTCCACGTCAACGCCGTGCACAAGAAATTCATCACAATATTCCCCGATTTGCTCCAGTACTTCTACAGATAATTTTACCCTGGTAAAAGTCTGCCAGCGATCCGTTACAATATAGTACGCCCCGTTCTTCCTCCGACAGCTCAGATCCGCCACGACTCTTTCCTTTCCCACCGCGTGGTCGAGACGCTTTAAATGATCCCACCGGATCTCGCCGTCCTTGAATATATAAGAAGTCACGATCACGTGACTGGCTCCTGCGTCAAGAAAGCTCTCCGCATTTTCCGCGCGGATCCCTCCTCCGATCTGAAGTCCTTTCGGATAGGCCTCCAATGCCCTCTTCGCCTGCCAGAGTGTCCTTTCATAATATTCGGAAGACGGAGGATTCAGAAGGATGACGTGCCCTCCCATAAGTCCATCCTTCTTATACATGCGGGCATAATAATCTGCGTTTCGGTTTGCAGAAAAATTTTCTTTTGCACGACTTCCCTCATCATTAAGGCTCCCGCCGACAATTTGTTTTACTTTACCGTTATGAATGTCAATACATGGTCTGAATCTCATGGATATCTCCTCCTAAATTCATTTTCACTTTAGTGTACCACAAAACAGAGACGGGGTAAAATCAAATTTCCCCGTCTCTGTATCATGTTTTCGTCTTTTTCATCGGCCGGCGCCTGACTCTTAGCGGTTATTACCGTCATTTTCCGTGCCGTTGCTGTTCATATTGCTGTTATCATTCACGTCATCCGCCGCGTCATCCACAGCGTCATCCACGCCGTCTTTCACATCGTCAATGCCCTGATCCGCATCGTCGCCGATCTCATCCATAACGTTATCTCCATTATCGTCTGCATTGTTGTTACTTCCGCACGCTGTCATACCCATAATGACACCTGCGCACAGAAATGTGAGAAATAACTTCTTTAACTGTTTCATATGATCTCTCCCTTTCATGTATATTCATCTATTCATCAAGTAATACTTGTTGCCAGTAATATTTGCAAATTCAAAAAAAATATACATGGGAAAGCAGATTTTTACATTATATACGTTCTGCAATGCGTCCGCTTCTGTAAGCTTCCAGTAAAATCTCCAGATCTTTGATCTGTTCTTTTAAATCTCTTCCTACGTCTGTGTCGCCAACAAGCTTTCTCTCGATCACTCTTTTTACGATCATGCTGTCTGAATGGATATCGCTTTCCTTCTCAATGGCAGCCTCCGTAGACTCAAATGGCTCATGTGCCACAAGGATCAATCCATAAGAATTATAGATCAACGTATAACCTGCGATTCCGGTCTCTTTCTGATAAGCCCTGGAAAATCCCCCGTCGATGACCAGAACTTTTCCTTTACACTTGATGGGACTCTCGCCGTTCTTACTCTTCACCGGAACATGACCGTTGATAATGTGCCTGCACTCGTCAAGAAGACCGAACTCATCCATGATCCCGTCTACCACGCGTTCATCTTCCAGCAGATTATAATAAGGATTCTTTTTCTCTCTGTGAGTCTCTTTTTCCGCCAGAAAATATCTCTCAAAGGTTGCCATCTTGTCTTTTCCGAACAGCGGAGAATTCTCATGGAGCCAGATATACCACATCATATCTTTCCCTCTCTCCTTCTCCGCCTTGTCAACTGCATAGAATCCTTTTCTCACATAACTCTCCAATATCTCATACAGGCTCTTGCCTTTATAGGATTTGCCATATATGCGAACCTCTTTCAGGCTTCCGTCCTCATTTAACGGCACGCAGCCGTGATACAGAAGATTATTATTATGTACTTTGTAAAGCGCTCCCTTGTTCAACAGGAACTTCATGTGACGCTGGAGCTTTTCACAATTAAGGAATGCTTTCTCAAGCCTCTCCATAATATCCTCTTCTTCTTTCGTAAGGGCATATGGATCCTTCGGATCGATCGTCGGAAAATAATTATCAAGCATTTTGTATACTTTGCCGTCAATCTCGATCGTTCCCTCATCATAATTAATGTGATGCAGCAGATTGCGGCTCTCCATCTCAAACCCGGGATTCTTTTTTATGATCTGCCCTTCTACCTTAAACTGGATAATGGAGATTGCTTTATGCATCTTAATATCCATAAGCATCTCATTTCTGCCGTGTCCGGAATCTCCCTTTAACTGGAAGCAATTACACGGATCATCCTTGTATGTATTGAGGGCAAATGTAGCGAGCGGAAGCAGATTGATCCCGTAACCATCCTCAAGGATGTCAAGATTCCCATAT
>CAZNXL010000177.1:0-4569 GCA_964577075.1 uncultured Dorea sp.
CACTGCAGGAGGGAACTACGCAGATTACGATCTCAGACGCGACGACAGCCTCAGGCTCCGGCGGTACACTTACGATGGATCGGGGGAATTCCACAGTCACGATCGCAGAAGGCGACCCTTCTAAGATTACAGATGAAGATGCGACCGAAGATCAGAATGCATCCTCAGCAGAAGATATGCAGGTTGAGGTGAACGGAGTGGCATACACTCTGACAGACAAGTTTCCGACAGGCGATATTCCGGAGGGCTACACTAAGACAACAGTCACTTTGGATGGTCAGGAACGGCAGATGGTGACTAATGAAAACAGCGGAGCGACACTGGGATACCTGTTAAACGGTGATACGGGTTCATTTTTCCTTTTTAACGAAGAAGACGCGACATTTTCGCCGTATGCAGAATTAAAGATTTCGGATACTACTTCTATTATCATACTCAGCGATACATCTGAGGTGAGTCTCCCTGAGGAATATCAGCAGGCTGAGCTTACATTGGATGAAAAGACATTTCCGGTATGGCAGAAAGCAGATGAGGAAGGATACTATGTGCTCTATGCGATGAATAACAACGGTGAGAAAGCCTGCTATAGATATGATGCCACAGAAAATACCTATCAGAGATTTGAGCCGGACGTCAGCAGCGAGGACGAGGAGGGAGAGTCAGGACTTCTTGGAAAGGTACAGAAATTTATCCAGGATAATATCCAGATGATCGTTCTTGTAGGAGGACTTGGAGCAATCGTTATACTTCTTCTGATCATTATTCTTGGTGTGAAGCTTCACAATCGCAATTCAGAGCTGGACGAGCTTTACGAAGAATATGGTATTGATGAGGAGGAACCGGAACCTGTAAAGACCAGGAAGGATAAAAAATCATCCCCAAAAGGCGGTTTTGATGAAGATGATTTTGAAACGGAAGACATGAGCTTCACGGAGGATATGGGCTTTACAGAGGATATGGGCTTCGATGAAGATGATTTTACTACAGCGGACATGGGCTTTGATGAAGATGGCTTCGCAACAGCGGATATAGGCTTCACGGAGGATATGAGCTTTGATGAGGACGATTTCCCGACAGAGGACATGGAGCCTGATGAAGATGATTTTGCTACAGCACAGATGGATTACGCAGACGGCGATCTTCTTGATGACGTTGATTCGGATGAATTTGTGGTGTATGGAGGAGAGAGCCGTACGGAAGAACTGACAATTGACGATCTGGATGATCTGCTGAGTGATAAGCCGAAGAAAGCGGGACATTCAGAACCGGATGATACTTTCAAAGTTGACTTTATTGATCTGGATTAGAGACAGAATCATAAAACCCCGGCAATGAATGCCGGGGTTTGTTGTTCAAATACAAAAAGTTTGTAAAGGCGACAGGTGGAAAGATGAAAAGAGCATGGGACACAAAAAGAGAGGCATATATACATGGGGGATTCGCCGGAATGTGTATTGGAGTATTGCTAAGTCAGATATTTGTATTTTTCACTGTATTTAAAAACCCGGCGAAAAAGTGGAAAAGAGACAGGTATGATTGTGCGATCGTGTGCGGCTGTCCGGCAAAGGCCGATGGAAGAGCGTCGGAAATCATGAAAGCGAGAGTGCGAAAGGCAGTACAACTCTGGAGAGAAGGCAGGGTATCTGTGCTTATTTTTTCCGGGGGTGCGGTAAAGAACGAGTATATAGAAGCGCAGGTTATGAAAGAGTATGCGGAAAGTCTCGGGGTTCCTGAAGATGCCATCCTTACGGAAGAGACATCGGTCAGTACCTGTCACAACATGATGCATTCCAGGGCTCTGATGGAAAAATGCGGGGCAAAGAACTGTGTTGTTGTTACAAGCAGGTGGCATCTTAGAAAAGCAGACCATTATGCCAGAAAATTTGATCTTGATTATGTAATGTGTGCGGCGGATGAACCGGAAAATGACAGAATTATGGATGTGATCTGCAGATATGCAGGCACAGTTCTGGTTATGTATCGAAACTTCTACAGGGGGTTATATTGACGCGATTACATTTCCATGATCTGTGGCAGGTGTTAACACAGGCAATATGTTCGGGATAAAATATAAAGCGAAAGGGCTCTTTTAGAGAGGAATCAGATATATGAAGTGGAATCAGTATCGTTTGAAGACAACAACACAGGCGGAGGACATTGTGAGCAGTATCCTTGCAGATCTTGGTGTGGAAGGTGTGCAGATCGAGGATAAAGTGCCGCTGACAAAGGAAGATAAGGAGCAGATGTTTGTAGACATCCTCCCGGATATTGAGGAGGATGACGGAACGGCCTGTCTTACCTTCTATCTTGATCCGAAGGAAGACAATGCCGGTATGCTGATGCAGATTAAGGAAGAACTTAATGAGATGAAGGATTTCCTTGACATAGGCGAATGTACGATCGAGGAGTCTGAGACGGAGGATGTGGATTGGGTAAATAACTGGAAACAATATTTTCATCAGTTTTACATAGATGACATCTTAGTGATTCCGTCATGGGAGAAGGTGAAGGAGGAAGACAGTGGTAAGCTGGTCATTCACATTGATCCGGGCACTGCCTTTGGAACGGGCATGCATGAGACAACGCAGTTATGTATCCGCGCACTGAAAAAATATGTGACAGAAGAGTCCGTGGTTCTGGATGTAGGATGCGGAAGCGGGATTCTGGGAATGCTTGCACTAAAATTCGGGGCGAAGTATTCCGTAGGGACAGACCTTGACCCCTGCGCCATCACGGCAACCCATGAGAATATGAAAGCAAACGGTATCCGTAAAGAACAGTATGAGGTAATGATCGGCAATATTATTGACAATAAAGAGGTGCAGGATAAGGCAGGATACGAGAGATATGACATTGTACTTGCCAATATACTGGCGGATGTGCTTACAGCGCTCACTCCGGTCGTTATACATCAGATGAAGCCGGGAGCCGTATATATTACAAGCGGGATTATTGACGATAAGGAAGAGACAGTAATAGAGGCAGTAAAAGCAGCAGGACTCACGGTGCTTGAGGTGGATCATCAGGGGGAATGGGTATCTGTTGTGGCCAGAAAAGACAAATAGGAGAAGGTATCATGCAGCATTTTTTTGTTCCGCCATCTCAGGTAAATGAGACAGAAATTGTGATCCTCGGTTCAGATGTCAATCACATGAAACATGTTCTTAGAATGAGGCCCGGAGAAGAGATGATAGTCAGTGACGGGAATAACCGTCAATATCTGTGCCGCGTGAAAGAATATGTGACCGGTAATCTTAAGGAGAAGGCTATACTGGAAATCGTGGAGGAGAAGACGAGTGATACAGAACTTTCATCAAAGCTCTACCTTTTTCAGGGGCTCCCGAAGAGGGACAAGATGGAGTTCATTATACAAAAGGCGGTAGAGCTTGGCGTTTATGAAATTGTTCCTGTTGCCGCAAAACGCGCGGTTGTGAAGCTGGATGAAAAAAAAGCGCGGAAAAAACCGGAGCGTTGGCAGGAGATTGCAAAAAGCGCAGCGAAGCAGTCCGGGAGAGGGATCATCCCCCGGGTGGAAAGGGTTCTTTCATGGAGGGATGCCCTTTACAAAGCGCAGGAGTTGGACGTGGTACTTATCCCTTATGAGCTTGCAGAAGGGATGGAGGAGACAAAAAAAATCCTGACTTCCATACAACGAGGACAGTCTGTGGGGATCTTTATCGGACCGGAAGGCGGCTTTGAAAAAGCAGAAGTAGAGGAAGCCATGGCGCTCGGAGCAAAGATGATCACTCTTGGGAAAAGGATCCTGCGTACAGAGACGGCGGGGATTACAACATTGTCTTTACTGATGTTCCAATTAGAGGAAGAATAACATATTCTATTAGTAAGAAAAAAGAAGAAAGCAGGAAATGGATATATGAAGGAAGTATATTTGGACAATTCTGCGACAACCTGTGCCTATGAGTGCGTTGGTGATCTGGTACGCAAGGTAATGTGCGAGGACTATGGCAATCCTTCCTCAATGCATACAAAAGGTGTGGAAGCAGAAAAATATATAAAAGAAGCCAAAGAGATATTGGCGAAGCTCTTAAAAGTACAGGAAAAAGAACTTTTTTTTACCTCCGGAGGAACAGAGTGTGATAATCTGGCGCTTATCGGAGCGGCGAGAGCGAATAAAAGGGCAGGAAATCATCTGATCACGTCGGCTATCGAGCATCCGGCTATCATTAATACAATGCGGTATCTTGAGGAAGAGGGCTTCCGGGTGACTTTTCTCCCGGTAGACCGGTATGGCAGGATTAAGTTAAGCGCGCTTAAGGAAGCATTGTGTAAGGATACGATCCTGGTATCCATTATGTACGTTAACAATGAAGTGGGCTCCGTGCAGCCGATCCAGGAGGCGGCGAGCATTGTGAAAGCCTGTAATAAAGACATTTTGTTCCACGTAGATGCGGTACAGGGATTTGGAAAATATAGAATTTATCCGAAGCGCCTGAAAGTAGATATGTGTTCGATCAGTGGTCATAAGATCCATGGACCGAAGGGGACGGGAGTCCTCTACATTGACAGCAATGTAAAGATCAAGCCTGTCATATTCGGCGGGGAACAGCA
>CAZNXL010000178.1:0-4559 GCA_964577075.1 uncultured Dorea sp.
CAGCTCTATTTATGGAGCGCTCGTCAATATGGCACAGGAATGGTCTACAAGGTATCCATTGGTAGATGGTCACGGTAACTTTGGTTCTGTGGATGGTGACGGTGCGGCTGCCATGCGTTATACAGAGGCAAGACTCAGTAAGATTTCTATGGAATTGACGGCTGATATTAATAAAGATACCGTAGATTTTACTCCGAACTTTGATGAGACGGAAAAAGAGCCGGTCGTATTGCCGGCGAGATTCCCAAATCTTCTTGTAAACGGTACTTCCGGTATCGCGGTAGGTATGGCAACGAATATTCCGCCTCATAACCTGAGAGAAGTCATTAATGCAGTAGTAAGGATCATTGATGATCAGATTGCTGATAAAGAGGAGACTACGATCGAGGAGATTTTACAGATCGTGAAAGGTCCGGATTTTCCGACAGGCGGGATGATTCTTGGTACGAGAGGTATCGAGGAAGCTTACCGGACAGGAAGAGGAAAGATCCGCGTTCGCGCTGTTACGGATATTGAAAATATGCCGAACGGAAAGAGCCGTATTATTGTCACGGAGCTTCCATTTATGGTCAATAAAGCAAGACTGATCGAAAAGATAGCAGAGATGGTGCGTGATAAGAAGATTGACGGAATTACGGATTTAAGCGACCAGTCCAGCCGTGAAGGTATGCGCATTGTTATTGAACTGAGAAGGGATGTCAATGCAAATGTACTTTTGAATCAGTTATTTAAACATACACAGCTTCAGGACACATTTGGCGTTATTATGCTTGCGCTTGTAAATAACGAGCCGAGAGTCATGAATCTTCTTGAGATGCTGAATGATTACCTGGAGCATCAGGAAGAGGTTGTAACGCGCCGTACAAAATATGAACTGAATAAAGCAAGAGAAAGAGCGCATATCTTAGAAGGTTTATTGATCGCTATTGATAACATTGATGAAGTGATTAAGATCATCAGAGGTTCTAAGACCGTACAGATCGCTAAGGAAGAACTCAGTGAAAGATTCGGACTTACGGATGTTCAGGCACAGGCTATCGTAGATATGCGTCTGAGAGCTTTGACAGGCCTGGAAAGAGAGAAGCTGGAAGCAGAGTATAAAGAGCTGATGAAACAGATCGAAAGATTAGAAGCCATCCTGGCGGACCGAAAGCTTCTTCTTGGGGTTATCCGTGAAGAAATTCTGGTTATCCGTGACAAATATGGAGATGAGAGAAGAACTTCGATCGGATTTGACGAGTCTGATATCTCTATGGAGGATCTGATCCCGAAGAAGGATGTTGTGATCACTATGACAAAGCTTGGATATATCAAGCGTATGTCACATGATACATTCAAAGCTCAGAACCGCGGCGGCAAGGGAATTAAGGGGATGCAGACATTAGAAGAGGATTATGTGGAAGAATTATTTATGTCACATACACATCATTATCTGATGTTCTTTACGAATACCGGGCGTGTATATCGTATGAAAGCATACGAGATTCCGGAAGCAAGCCGAACGTCAAGAGGAACTGCAATTGTAAATCTTCTCCAGCTAATGCCGGGAGAAAAGATCAGCGCGGTTATTGAGATTGACGGATATCGCAATGGAGAATACCTTCTGATGTCAACGAAGAAGGGACTTGTGAAGAAGACGCAGATCAAAGAATATGAAAATGTCCGCAAAAAAGGTCTTGCAGCGATCACACTCAGAGAAGATGACGAGTTGATTGAAGTGAAATACACGGATGGCAATAACGAGGTCCTTCTCGTAACAAAATATGGTCAATGCATCAGATTCCATGAAAAAAATGTGCGACCGACAGGAAGAACTTCTATGGGTGTCAGAGGAATGAATCTTTCAGATCGCGATGAGATCATCGGAATGCAGCTTGAAAAGCAGGGAAAAGAGCTTCTCATAGTATCTGAAAAGGGTATGGGAAAACGTACGGATATCTCCGAATTCACTTGTCAGAACCGTGGAGGAAAAGGAGTAAAATGCTATAAGATTACCGGAAAGACAGGGAATGTCGTAGGAGTAAAAGCTGTGAATGAGGATGACGAGATCATGATCATCAACACAGAAGGAATCATCATCCGTATGAAATGTGAAGGAATCTCGGTCTTTGGACGGGTGACCTCCGGAGTTAAGCTGATTAATCTGAAGGATGGAGATAAGGTAGCCAGCATCGCAAAAGTCAGAAAGGGCGATGAGGACGAAGAAGAGAGTAAATAGGAAAAATAAATAGTTAAGGCTAAAAACCGCCTCGACGGGAAAACCTATGTAAACAGCAGGTATTTCCGCGAGGCGGCTTTTTTATGGGAAAAAACACATTTGGTCTTAAACTATAATACAACTTTGTAAAATTGTTTGTTTATTGTGCAGTATGTTGATTTAATGATATACATATATTATTGTATTTGTGTAAAATATATATATTTTATTTGAAATTTATAATTTTTCTTTCAATTTTCATTAGGAGGATATAATAATGGAAAAAAACTTAGAGAAAAAGTTGGGCTTGGGAGCAGCCGTAGCTCTTTCTGTTGGAACAACAGTCGGGGCAGGTATTTTTACTTCTATTAGTGAAGTAGCAGCTGCATCAGGATGTGCAATGATTACAATTTTATCTTTTTTAATCGGGGGAATCATTATGATTCCGCAGAATCTGGTTATGGCAGAAATGGCAACTGCCTATCCGGAAGACGGAGGACATTATGTTTATATCAAACATGCCGGATGGAAAAAGTTAGCTTTTCTACTTGGCTGGACAACTTTCTGGGGGAATGATACTACAGCAATTGCAACAGTTGCTCTTGCAGGAGCCAATTATATTGCCTTTTTAATTCCTATGAGTGAGTTGGCGATAAAATTTGTAGCCGTATTTTCAATTTTAATTTTTATGTTTATACATATCCGCTCTGTTGAAGGAGGAGGAAAACTGCAGACGGTTGTTACGATCATTAAGTTACTTCCGTTTGCTTTGCTGATAGGTGTCGGATTTACTCATTTTAAAGGTTCTTTAGTAACAGCTTCACCTGTAGCGGGCGCGCCGGTAGGCATAGCTGCAATTCTTGCAGGAATCTCAGCTACGAGCTGGTCTTATGATGGTATGGGAGCATGTTGTTATATGACAGGTGAGATTAAGGATCCAAAAAAGACAATGCCAAGAGCTTTGATCGGATCAGTTGTATTTATTATCATTTTGTACTCATTGCTTTCAACAGTCATTACGGGAATTATGCCATTTGAACAATTATCTTCATCAAGCGCTCCATTGGCAGATGCTGCAGCGTCATTGCCATTGATCGGTAAAGCAGCAGGTGTTTTTGTGGCAGTGTCAGGGGCAGTTGTAACAATGGCCGCATGTTCCGGTACAGTAATGTTTCAGCCAAGACTTGAATACCAAATGGCACAGGATGGTGTATTCTTTAAAAGCTTTAAAAAAGTTCATCCTAAATATAATACACCGCATTTTTCTATTGCTATACAGTGTATAATTGCATGTGTATTTTGTTTCTTAGGATCTATTTCAGATTTGCTTGGATACTTTACATTAGTACTTCTATTAAAAAATACATTAACTTTTGTTACAATGTTTGTACACCATAAGAATCCGGACTATAAGCCATTGTGGAATTGTCCTGCATGGCAGATAATGACAGTAGTTTCAATTCTTTCGAGTATGATACTTCTTGTATCTACATTTCTTTGGGCACCTATTCCGGGAATTGTTGCAGGAATTATAGCAGTAGTGACAGGAATGCCGGCATACTATTTCTGGAAGAGAAAGAATACGGAAGAATAGTCATAATCAAAGCTGCCAAAACGATCAAGGAGTGATATTTGATGGGGAAAATAATGTATGAAGGTGATACACCATTATATCTGCAAATATATAATAATTTGCTCCATGGAATAGAGATAGGAGAATATAGTCCGGGAGAACGTATTCCGTCAGAAGAATCATTGCGCTTTAAATATCATGTTAGCAGAGTCACTATAAGGGCAGCTTTGAGTAAGATGGTTGATGATGGAATTCTCGTAAAAAAGCGCGGAAAAGGTACTTTTGTTGCTCAACATGCTTTTTTAGAGAGTGGAAAAGCACAAGGAAGTTTTACAAAATCCTGTAAACAAAAAGGAGTACGTCCTTCAACAAAAGTAATATATTCAGGCATAATAAAGACATTTTCACCTGTAAGCGATTGCTTGCAGATATCGGATGAAAATGAAATGGTTTGTGTAAAGAGAATCAGGATGATTGATGATATAGCGGTGATCTTTGAAGAAGATTATTTTTCTAAAGAGCATAGCTATATATTAAACGCAGATGTTGAAAATCTCCCGATAAGAGAAATAATCAAAAAAAACAGTGGTTTGAACGTTTCAAGATATATGGATACATTTGATGTACGTTTAGCAGATAAAGAACAGTCAAAATGGCTGGAATGTCAACTGGATACTCCTCTTCTTGGCGTACAGCAGATGGTGTATAACGAACACAGTCAAATTCTTTATTACAATGAACAATATATAAAAAGCGAGATTTATAAATATGTTTCAGAACAGTCTTTTA
>CAZNXL010000179.1:0-4541 GCA_964577075.1 uncultured Dorea sp.
TATCACAGTAAAAAATTCCAGTGATAATATAATCGTATACCTGATTTAAATTTCGCTGGTTGATGTTGCGGACAAAACTGGCTTCCACAGGCTACGAAAGGAACTGAATCTGCAGTGGTAAAGTAAACTGGATACTATGATAGAATCTATGTATAAAGAAAATATCATCTGTGAACAAGTAACCTCATTGGCAGATCGGGGCTTTCCCTATTGTTTTTCATAGCTTTAAAGAACGAGCGGTGAAGTTTTATAAAATTTTATAATATATAATTTTTCGAATATCCTGAGGTCAGTATGAATAGCCGTGAAGCTTGACAACTAAGTGATTAGAAACAATATTATTCAATAATTAATCTAAAATAAAAAAAGTGTTGCAGAATTTATTTGAATTTGGTAGAATAAAATGCTCGCATGTTGCTTTATTGATTTAAACAGTAGTGTTTATGTGGTAAAATTTATGGCGATAGGCGATATATGAAGGGAATTTATTAAGTGGTATATGAATTGAAAGAAAATGAATCGAACTCCCTGAAAGGTGTGGCAGAGGAAATCCTGGGAATACGATATTTCCGTGAACTCGAGGATTTTTTTGTACCTTTTTTCGATGGAGTGGAAAAAGGAGATACAGATGATTTAGAGATGAATTATGAAAAGGTTTATATTGCCTTTATCACTCGCCGATGCTCCTGCCTGGCATATATCTTCCTACAAATGTTTCATGAATCATACGAGCAGTCTGGACAAGAAAAATCTATATCGATGGTATATCCGCTGACAAATACAAAACAAAATGATAATGTTGTCTTTCTAACTGACAATTCGCTTATAAATAAGGGCTGGGATATCGGTCAATCACTGCTGGACTGTGCCAGCGGTCAAGAGAAGCTATCCAGTCTGCCCGAAATTATAATAGCCGATGATTCTATATCCTATGGACGTGCGATAACGAGTGTGATGAATCAGTTGGAAGAGCAGGTTTTGAAATCAATTGAATCGGCTGACGACAAGAAGATGCAGGAAGCTGCGAAGCTGCTGTGGGCAGAATACAAGCGGCATCATATTTCTATACAGGTGTATGCGAAGAAGGATCAGACCAATTTATTGAAGGAGCCGTATGCAGAAATCGTTAAATCAGCAGTTACTCTGCCGCATTACCAGTGGAATGATCTGTCAAATCGTATATGTGAGCTTATAAATAATACAAATACCGCGAACGCGGCGTTTGTATTTTCACAGGGGATTTCAGATGAAGTCGGCGAACCGGATGAATGGACGAAACCTGAAGGATGGCAGAAAATGGACTGGACATATCGGGAACACAGGCAGGTAGTATTTTTTTACTCAATTCCTGAAAATGAGTCTCAGTATAAGGCAATCTGTTCTATTCGATGCGTGGAGTGCAGTGTGAAAAATTCTTATCGACTGATTCCTTTTATATTTTTGCCTCGGCTGACCGTAGCGCAGATGGAAAAAATCGAGGAAAAGATATTCAAAAGGCTTAGGGATTCTGGTAAATTTGAAGACTGTGAAATACCGAGGGACTTTGTGTCATTAAAAAAGCAGGAGCTTGAGCATATTACTCTGCGAAGCAGACTTGATTTTGTGACGATGTATCTAAGTCTGTCTGCTTTAAACGCTTTTCAGACGGAGGCAGGGATCGGAGCAGGTAATTGCCAGGACTATGATTTAGATAAGGTTCTGTGGAATTACAGTGAAACGCCGTTAAAAAATAAAATTGCGCGACAATTGGTTGACGATATAACCAATGAGGGGAAAATGCTGTTTTCTATAGAAGAAATAGAAGCGCTTTTTAATGACTTGGATATAATACCTATTCCATTTACATCGATAGTGGTAAAACCTGAACGGGAAATCTCATATCAGGAGAAAATAAATGAATGCGCGGAGGAGTATCTGTTTGAATTGGGCATCGAGATTGAAAGGGCGGCTCATGAAGCGGTGCTGAGTAAAAGCCGGTTAGGGGAATATACGCTGCACAGCTTAGACGAGCGGAGGTTCAATCCGATTTTCGTTTTTCTGCAAAATCTGGCTGAAAAAGTCAGGACATTGGATATAAAAGACTACTCTGAATTTGAGTTGTTAGCCGTGATCTTGCAGATGATGGATGCAGGAATGATGTCGATCGCATCTGTTCGAATTGAATGGGAGGGAGATGAGAAATACGAGGTATGGCAGAAGGTTCGAATTTGTGAACAGGCGTTGAGCACTTTGCCGCGCAGATTCCTTTATCATGCCGATGTATTGTTGTTATTGGAACGCAGCAGTTGGATGAAAAAGGATGGTATAATACGGTATCTGAAACGATATTGTGATTCTTTGCATGAGAAAAATCTGATAAGTGACAGGGAATCTGAGGAATTACCTGAGGCACTCGCATCATTTGCAGAGGTTATGAAACAGGCGGGGCAGAAAATCACTTATTGGACAGTAGGCTTGAAAAGATGTTTTTCTATAAATAAATTGAAAGGTGGAATGAGAGAAATAAAACTAATCGAGGATGACAAAACAGTCAGACAGAAAAGACTGGAATATAAATCGGCAATTGTTTAGTAAAGAATATCTGCGGATGGTGAGTGTATGAAGATCGTACAAAGATATCTGAAAAAGTATAGAGTTTTGGCAGATAATTTATCAATACCGGGCAGAAATAATAAAAGAAGATGCTGGATGTACCTGAATGCAAGAGAATGGGAAGGCCGACATCTTCTGTTTGTTTTTTGTAAGTTATAGGAGAGTGGGAGTATGAAAGATACAGGAAGAAATATAACAATTCATCATGGCTACGAATATAGAGTCTATATAAGTGATATTTATGACGAAACAGACTTTTTTTATTCTGAATATTGTCAGGCCGCTCGGTGTATCTCGGATATTGTAAATGAATCTAAGAGATTTTGTAAGCGCTATGGAAATAAAAACAATAATCGAAATCAGCTTGTTGGGAGGGATCAGACACCACAGCAGGCTTTGATAGGATATCCGAATAATATTATTGCTTTTTGTGGGAAAAGAGGACATGGAAAGACGAGCGCAATGCTCTCTTTGACAAAAGCGCTGGAAAATCTGCCATTGAAGAAGACTCTCGATAGTCGTGATCACAAAGTGGAATTCTGGTCAAGGGCGCGCAGTAATCCGAAGTATCGGCATGCGGAATATGATGTTGAGGAGTATGTGGAGTATTGCAGTTATCTGGTGATGTCAAGCATTGATCCATCTGCGATGGAGCAGAATGATTCAATACTGCTCAATATCTTATCCCGTATGTACCATATATGGAATGAATATGAAAAGGAACAGAGAAAAAATGGAGCTGTGGATAGGGAGGTTTCAAAAAAAATCATATCAGCATTTCAGAAAGCGTATCGCAACGTGTACGCTCTAAGAAAACCTCTAAATAGTGATGGTTTGGATGAATATGACGGTTTAACACAGCTTTCCGAACTGGCAGACAGTGTCAATACTAAGATGGCTTTCTCCGATTTGGTAAAGAAACTTTTGGACTATATGAAGAAGGATATGCTGGTGATTCCGGTGGATGATGCGGATTTAAATACGACACGCGCGTTTGAAATGGTGGAAGATATTCGTAAGTATTGTGTCGGTCCTCGGATTCTCGTCATCCTCGCCGTTCATCTGAACACTCTTAGAAACTGTCTCGAGCAGGAAAATGTGAAGAGATATGAGTATCTTCTCAGCGACCAGATTAAGATTCCGCATCTTCAGGAAAGTAAGTGCCGGGAAATGGCGGAACGTTACATCGATAAGCTGATTCCGGGAATTCGGCAGATTCACCTTCCATATATTGACGAATGGTTCCGGGCGGAACGAACAGATGTGAATTTATATTACAAGCTGCCGGTGCGATGTTTTTCGGATAAGGAAAATCTCAGGGATTTTCCGCAGTACAGAGATTTGCTGGAGTATGGAAAGAATTTAAGTCACAATTACCAGCACCGATTGTTCCGTCTCGTTTACGAAAAGACTGGAATCATACTGATGCCGCCGCGGGACTATCTTCACAATTTTCTGCCTCGAAGATTCCGGGAAATCACGCATTTTCTTTCCTACTTTTGTGAGATGGAAAGTATCGATGTATCGGGGGAAGGCAGTATTCAAAAGCTGTTAGAATTTTATTATGGAAAAGAAAATCCGGACGATAAAGAACAGCAAAAATGTCCGGCTCTTTTAGCCGCACGAAAAGAAAATCTGGAAAGGATGATGGTATATTTTCTTCAGCACTGGTGTCCTGCAATGCTGGATAAGGATCAGGTAAAGATCATACAGGGGATCCATGAGGTGCCTCTCAAGTTAAAATGTAAGAAAACCATAGATTTACTGCGAGAATATTGTGATAAGATAGCACGGAGATGGGAAGATTCACATGTGGGTTCATATATTAACGGTGAAGTTAATTTCCCAGGCGAAGATGATATGGTGTCATATGATGATGTAATGGATGTCTTGGATCAGCTGAAGGAAAAGGCAAACGTAGATAGTAAGTTTGAATTCATTTATGCGAT
>CAZNXL010000180.1:0-4505 GCA_964577075.1 uncultured Dorea sp.
AAGGGCAGAGCCGATTTCGGCTGGTTCTGTCTTTAACATATTTTCATCACCTCAATTATCTTTTTTCATCCCGTAATGCACCGGTTCCTCCGCCGCCATAGATAGCGTTGGTTCTGTATGGTAAAGATATGTAACCTTATCTGGATCTGGTTTTTCTGGAATCTCCGGACTGACCAGTCCGAAATATTTTTCAAAGAAGCCTTTCAGTTTTTCAATAATCGTCTGCTTTTTCCTGTCACGGGAGCCGCCTCCTCCGAAACGGGAAATGGGCGGCATCAGCCGATCAACATCTGTGCCGGTAGCTTTGAGCACTCCATCACGGAAAGCGTTATCAACAAATTTTCTTGTTTCCTCCGGCTTCAGCTTTTCTTCAGCAATCAAAGCCTGAATATCGGTTTCTCTCTGCTCTCTGACAAAACGCTGCCAGTCTGCGTTGACATCGGTGCTTGTGTTGATGGTGGCAATAAAGCTTTCAATCAGCTCCTTTTTAGACCGAAGCTGCAAGCTGGACTTGATTGCTTTGTCAATCGCAACCAGAATTTCCTTATCCTTGCAGTTGCCCTCATGGTACTTCGCGGCCAGCATCAGGATATAGTCAATGTTGACTTCCACCTGTTTGACAAGTTCCACTTCAAAGACGACATCGTCCATGATGCTATCCCTGCTACCCGGCTTCGGTTTAATTTCATCATACACATCATGGTATGTACCTGTGTAATCCTGAAAATCAATCGGAGACAGAATCTCATTTCCCGCAAAACGGTCAAAGGCAGCAAGTATATTTCTCAAACGGAGAATGTTGCCGAACAGGACAATAAAATCTTTCTTGTTTTGCTCTCCGGCAATCGGTTGTCCCAACGGATATTTCTGCAACAGTTCGGCAATGCGTTCCTCGTAACCTTTCTGTTTACGCCCATTATCATCGATACATCCATAGTAATAATAATCATATGATTTCAAAAGAACAATGCCGTTGGCTTCCTTATCTCCGAATAGTGCGATCGCATCATTGGTAGCTTCTTCAAGGTCACGGAAGCATACGATGTTACCAAAGGACTTGACGGAGTTGAGAATGCGGTTCGTTCTGGAAAACGCCTGTATCAAACCGTGCATTTTCAGGTTCTTATCTACCCAAAGAGTGTTAAGCGTTGTAGCATCGAAGCCTGTTAAGAACATATTGACTACAATCAGCAAATCGACTTCACGCTTCTTAACCCTGTCGGAAAGGTCTTTGTAGTAATCCTGGAAGCCCTTGCCTGATGTATCAAAGTTGGTTTTGAAAATCTTGTTGTAATCCCTGATTGCCATATCCAGAAAGTCGCGGGAACTCTGGTCAAGGTCATCGGTGTCAAAACTTTCATCGGCCAGAATACCATCGGCACTGTCCGCTTCGTTTGGAGCGAATGAGAAGATGGTGGCGACAGTCAAATCTCTGTGCTGCTCTGCAATCTGTTTTTTCAGCTCCAGATAATACTTTTTACATACAGGAATAGAACTGACGGCGAATATGGAGTTGAAGCCATTTACTCGCTGACCCTTCAGACTGTAACAGGCATTCCACATGGTCTTCTGGTCGAAGTGTTCAAGAATGTATTTCACAACTTCTGTGATACGCTCAGGCGAACTTAAGGCTTCTTCTGTGTCAATAGCGGCAACCTGCTTGTCCTGCCCTCCGTCTTTCTGCCTGACCGTATTGATATAGTCGATACGGTCAGGCAGAACATTTCCGTCGTTTATGGCATCCCCGACGGTATAGGTATGGAGCTTTGCACCAAAAGCCTGCTCTGTGGTTCTCAAATTCGGATTGCCGCCTGTTCCGGCATTGGCAGCGAAAATCGGTGTGCCGGTAAATCCGAAAATGTGGCAGTTCCTGAAATACTTGTCCACCTTGATCGTCTTTTCGCCCTTTTTGATCTGCCCTCCCACGATTCGGGTGTGCATATTGGTGTCAGATTGGTGTCAATATGTCAATCGCAAGTCTCGGAATCCGCATAAACACTGGATTCTTTATGATAAACTTTTCATCGTCGGGAAAAGTAAAACATCTCTGATCGCAGCGCTGTCAGTAAGCAACATGCACATACGGTCTATGCCGAAGCCTATGCCGCCTGTCGGAGGCATACCCACTTCGAGCGCGTTAAGGAAGTCTTCGTCCGTAGCATTCGCTTCTTCGTTGCCCTGAGCCAGGAGCTCCTCCTGAATCTTAAAACGTTCTCGCTGATCAATGGGATCGTTCAGTTCGGAATAAGCATTAGCTAATTCCCAGCCGTTCATATAAAATTCAAATCTTTCCACATAATCCGGATTATCAGGCTTTCTCTTTGTAAGCGGAGAAATTTCAACCGGATGATCCGTTATAAACGTAGGTTGGATGAGATTCTTTTCTGCAAACTCTTCAAAGAAAAGATTCAGAATATCGCCGCGCTTATGCCATTCCTCAAATTCGATATTCTTTTCTTTTGCCGCATTTCTCGCTTCTTCAACGGTATTAACCGTATTGAAATCGACGCCGCTGTATCTCTTCACCGCCTCTACCATCGTCATTTTTTCAAACGGCTTTGAAAGATCCATTTCAATACCGCCATAAGTAATCACCTGCGAACCGTATAATGCTTCAGTCAGATGACGGTAAAGGCTTTCAGTAAGCTCCATCATACCGTTGTAATCCGTATACGCCTGATATAACTCCATAAGAGTAAATTCCGGATTATGTCTCGTATCTACTCCTTCATTTCTGAAAACTCTTCCGATTTCGTAAACCTTCTCAAGTCCGCCTACGATGAGTCTTTTAAGATACAATTCCAGAGAAATACGAAGCTTAAAGTCTTCGTCAAGAGCGTTAAAATGCGTCGTAAACGGCCTTGCGGCAGCGCCGCCCGCATTAGAAACGAGCATTGGCGTTTCTACTTCCAGGAATCCTCTGCCGTTGAGAAAATTTCTTATTTCAGATATAATCTTAGAACGCTTGATAAACGTATCTTTAACATCTTCGTTCATAATGAGATCGACATACCTCTGTCTGTATCTCATATCAATATTCGTCAGGCCATGAAATTTTTCGGGAAGGATCTGAAGGCTTTTCGAGAGAAGAGTGACCTCTGATGCATGTACGGAAATTTCACCTGTCTTTGTCTTGAATACTTCGCCCTTTATGCCCACGATATCCCCAATATCCAGCCTCCTGAAGGCTTTGTATTCATCTTCACCCACGGAATCTTTAGCCACATAAGACTGAATCTGCCCCTGTAAATCCTGAACATGACAGAAAGAAGCTTTACCCATAACACGCTTCGACATAAGACGTCCGGCAATACTCACTTCTTTTCCCTCAAGCTCATCAAAAGCCGATTTGATCTCGCCGCTGTGGTGCGTAGCATCGTACTTCATAATCTGAAAAGGATCTTTACCTTCTGCCTTAAGCTGTTCCAGTTTATCCCTTCTTATCTTCCTCTGCTCGCCTGATTCCCTTTCTGTAACCTCTTTCGTATTGTTCTTCCCATCACTCATATCTTCACTTCTCCTGATTCTATCTCGCAATCTCAAGCACCCTGAGGCGCACTATGCCATCGGGAACTTCAATAGAAACCTCTTCATTAAGACCTACACCTATAAGACCTCCGCCTACAGCCGACTCATTTGACACCATTCCATTTAGCGGATCCGACTCGTTAGAACCTACTATCTTATATGTGAATACCTCATTCGTATCCAAATCTTCGACCTTTACCGTATGACCAAGATTCACCCTGTCTGAAGAAATCTCAGATTCGTCCAGAACCCGCGCATTCCTTATCATATTTTCCAGCTTCAAAATGCGCTCTTCCAGCTCTGCCTGCTCATTCTTGGCCGCATCATACTCCGCGTTTTCAGACAGGTCGCCATAAGAAATAGCTTCCTTCAGGCGTTCTGCCACCTCGAGTCTTCTTACAGCAACGAGTTCCTCATGCTCCGCAACTAATTTATCGTAACCCTCCTGGGTTACGACCATTACTTCTTTTCCCATCGCATAACTCCTTTTAGGTATTTATAAATTTAATATACACTTGCGCGGGCGGAGCAAAGCCCCGCTCCTGCTTTATGAAATCATCTCAACTCATCCAGAGCCGCAAATATTTCTTCAGGCCTCTCCATTTCGTTAATACTTCTTCGCATGGAAGCCGCCCCTGCCATACCCTTTATATACCAGCCGATATGTTTTCTCATCAGACGCACACCCACATACTCGCCTTTTTCTTCTATAAGATACTTAAAATGCTGCTTTATAACGTCGATTTTCTCCTCTCTTGAAGGAATATAATCCTGTCCTTCGTTTAAAGATCTGAATATCCACGGATTGCCAAGCGCTCCTCTGGCTACCATGACAAAATCGCAGCCCGTTTCCGCAAACATACCCGCCGCGCTCTTTACATCAAATATATCCCCATTTCCAATAACGGGAATATTAACGTTCTCTTTCACCTGCCGTATAATGCTCCTGTCTGCCGTCCCGCTGTACATCTGCTCCC
>CAZNXL010000181.1:0-4477 GCA_964577075.1 uncultured Dorea sp.
ACAGAAAGATGCTGGCTGAGATGGCTGTAAATGATGCGGAGGGATTCGCAACAATGGCAGAGCTTGCCAAGAGTAAACTTGCTTAATAATATGCTTAATAATATATGATACGATAAGAAGGGACAGATTTTAGATTTTAATCTGTCCTTTCTTATATTGAAAAATGAAGAAAAAATCAAATCCCGCTTTACACCTGCTGAGGATAGTTTAATTGATCTTCAGTAATAGAAAGAAGAACTTCATTTAAATATTTATCCGCAAGATATTTTGCCATATTTAAGTTTAAATCAAGATAATTGCCACAGTCCTTTGCGGCTGCTCCGGGGATTTCACCTTCGTAACCGGCAATGAACTGATACATTTCAATCATCAGAGGCACAATATCTTTTGACTTATACTCGCCGGAAAGAATGAGGTAGAATCCGGTACGGCATCCCATCGGGCCAAAGTAAATAGTCTTGTCGGCATATTTTTTGTGATTACGTAAGTACGTTGCTCCCAGATGTTCGATAGTATGCATCTCGGCAGTATTTATGACAGGTTCATAGTTCGGTCTTGTCATACGAAGGTCAAAGGTTGTGACCGGATGTCCCTCCACGTCATCTATGCGGGATACATAAATGCCCGGGACAAGACGCAGATGATCTACCGTGAAACTTGCGATTTTTTCCATAATGATAACAACTCCCTTTTATTTTCAGAATTAATATTTAAAGATGTTTTAAGTATAACATTTTCTGGATGAATTGACTATGGAAAATATAGCAGAATGTGGTATAATGCGGGTGTATGTGATTTTAAGAGTTGCTTTCATAGTTACAGGGAGGAGTCAATGAGATTATATATTGTAAGGCATGGAGAGACTGACTGGAATAAGGAGAAAAAACTTCAGGGACAGGTCGATATTCCGTTAAATGAATTTGGAAGACATCTTGCAGTGGAGACCGGAAAAGGGCTTTCTGATATTCCATTTTCGATGTGTATCAGCAGTCCATTGAAGAGAGCGTTAGAAACAGCGCAATTAATTCTTGAGGGAAGAGATGTGCCGATTGTTGTCGATGCGCGGATCAGGGAGATGGCATTTGGTGTCTGGGAAGGAGGATGCATCAGTGAGGACGGCTGGAATCTTCCACAGGAATTCCATAAGTTCTTTAAAGATCCCGAACATTATAAGGCGCCGGAAGGCGGGGAGGATTTTTACGCCCTGCGAAGCAGACTTTCTAACTTCCTGTCAGAATTATATAAAAAAGAAGAACTGAAAGATAAAAATATACTGATCACAACTCACGGGGCAGCCCTCTGCGGTATTTTGAATATTATAAAAAGACAACCGGTCAGTCAGTACTGGGGAAAAGGAGTACATAAAAATTGTGCTGTAACAGAAGTGGAGATAACAGAAGGCGTTCCAGTTATCGCAGCGGAAAATCGAGTATATTATAAAGATAAAGTAAGAGAATGGTAAAAGGTTTGGAGGACGAAAAATGATGAATGGCAAAAAAGTATTATTCAGCGGTATGCAGGCAACCGGGAATCTGACACTCGGAAATTATCTCGGAGCGTTGAAAAACTGGGTGACACTCAGTAATGAGTATGAGTGCTTTTACAGTGTTGTAGATATGCATTCCATTACGATCAGACAAAATCCGGCAACACTCCGAAAGAGGGCAAGAACACTTCTGACACTCTATATTGCGGCCGGACTTGATCCGGAGAAGAACTGTATCTATTATCAGTCTCATGTATCCGGGCATGCAGAACTCGCATGGATTTTAAACTGCTTTACCTATATGGGAGAATTGAATCGCATGACACAGTTCAAGGATAAATCAGCAAAACATGCGGATAATATCAATGCGGGACTCTTTACGTATCCGGTTCTTATGGCGGCAGATATCCTGCTCTACCAGGCTGATGTTGTTCCGGTGGGAGTAGACCAGATGCAGCATCTTGAGATCACAAGAGATATCGCAGAGCGGTTCAATAATATTTACGGGGACGTCTTTACAATACCGGAGGCATATATAGGAAAAGTAGGAGCAAAGATCATGAGCCTTCAGGATCCATCGAAAAAAATGTCCAAGTCTGATGAAAATCCCAATGCAAGCATTTATCTCATGGATGATCCTGACACGATCATGAGAAAATGCAAGCGTGCAGTTACCGATTCTGAGGCACAGATCCTTTACAGAGACGAGCAGCCGGGAGTGAAAAACTTAATTGATATCTATAGCGCCTGTACCGGAAAGACACCGCAGGAAGTTGTGACGGAATTTGACCAAAAAGGATACGGGGACTTCAAGATGGCAGTAGGAGAGTCTGTTGTGTCCGTATTAAAGCCACTTCAGAATGAAGTCGCGAGACTGGAAAACGATAAAGCCTATATCGACGGCATTATCAAAAATAATGCTGAAAAAGCGAACTACTTCGCCATGAAGACACTTCGCAAAGTTCAGAAAAAGGTGGGCTTCCCGGAGAAAATCCGATAGTGGTAAAAAGATTCAATCACAGACGATTAGAAAGGAATTATGGAATGAATGATCATATTCAGACGATCGGTCAGCAAAAATATTATGATTTCATCGAAGAAAGGGCAAAAAAAATCCGTACAGCTATGATTGTATGGATCAGCCTTTTATGTCTTGCTTTTATCAGCCTGTTTAATAATATAGTTATTGCTGTGATACTGGCAGTTGTCGGGATCCTTCTTGCGATAACAAATCTTAGATCTCAGCGTGAACTGAAAGGAAAGCTTGACAACATCATCGATAAAGAAGAGTTCTTTCTCCAGCTCGGCGCACCGGATATCATAGAAGCGGATAACAAACATATCCTTATAACAAAAGATTATGTGTTGGTATATAAGACCGAATTATTTATCTACTATTTGCCTGAGATGGAAAAGTTCGAGGTTGGTAAACAGAACGATGGACGAAAGTTTTTGTTCCTGACCGACAAACAGGGGGTAAAGCATGAAATCATGTCTGCTGCAAAACAATCAGAGGAATTCGATAAAGTATATTATGCGCTGAAAGAGAGAAATTTAGGAGATGTAGATATATGGTAAAAGGAACAATCGTACTGGAAGGCGGAGCTACCAGAGGAGTATTTACTTCGGGAGCATTGGATTATCTAATGGAAAGGGATTTATATCTTTCACATGTGGTCGGAGTGTCGGCAGGCTCCTGCAATGGCGTGGATTATGTCTCAAAGCAGCCGGGAAGGACAAGAGATTGTATGATCCATAGAAAAAAGCAGTATAGTTATTACAATGGGATGCGTAAAGTCTTGAAAAAAAGAAGCCTTCTGGATATGGATCTTATCTTTGACAAATATCCCAATGAGCTGTTTCCGTTTGATTATGAGACATATTTTGCTTCGGATATGGAGTGTGAGCTTGTTGTTACAAACTGCATCACGGGTCAGGCAGAGTATATGAAAGAACGGAAAGACAGAGAGCGCCTGATGAGAATATGCAGGGCTTCAAGCAGTATGCCGCTTGTTTCTCCGATGGTGAACATTGATGGGATCCCTTATCTGGACGGAGGACTGGCAGATTCTGTCCCAGTTCAAAGGGCTGTGGAGATCGGCAATGAAAAGATAGTTCTGATCCTGACAAGAAATCCGGGATACCGCAAGAAGATGCCAACGAGATCCATTGCCAACATGTACAGGAAAGCATATAAAAATTATCCGGAGCTTGCGAGGGCGGCGGTCCGTCGTAATTTTGTATATAATCGGACGATGATGCAGGTGAAAAAGCTCGAAGCAGAGGGGAAGATCTTCGTGCTTCGCCCGACAATTCCTACAGTGTCAAGGCTGGAACGCAATTACGATAGTTTAATGCATTTTTACAAGCATGGCTATAAATCAATGAAAGCACAGTATGATGATCTGTGCCGGTATTTGACAGATATCTAGAAGATAGAAAAGAGAGTACAGGAGGTATATCGTTGTGAGTGAACACAAGAAACGAAGTAATTTTACGGGGTCTGTCGGTTTTGTATTGGCGGCCGCGGGAAGCGCAGTAGGGCTTGGGAACATCTGGCGTTTTCCATATCTGGCAGCCAAAGGGGGCGGAGGAGTATTTATCTGTCTCTATATTATTCTGGCGCTGACTTTTGGATTTGCACTATTGACTACGGAGATTGCCATCGGAAGAAGGACAGCGCAGGGACCGCTGACAGCATATGGAAAGATACATAAAAAATGGAAATTTATCGGTTTTTTTGCATGGCTTGTTCCGATTATCATCCTGCCCTACTATTGTACAATCGGCGGATGGGTGCTTAAGTACTTCATGGCATTTTTAACCGGACAGGGAACTATGGCGGCAGAAGACGGATATTTTACCGGATATATTACAAGTCAGTGGGCGCCGATCATCGGAATGATATTTTTTCTCGGAATGACGGCTTTCGTAGTGTATAACGGTGTAAATAAAGGAATTGAAAATTACAGTAAGGTGTTAATGCCGATC
>CAZNXL010000182.1:0-4437 GCA_964577075.1 uncultured Dorea sp.
TGATTATAATATCATCAATCCACTCCCCTGTCAACGGTTTTTTTGATTTTTTTTACGACATTTTTCCGCGAAATTTTTCATATTTTTTCACTTCCAATATTTTGTGTTTTCCTGAATATTAGGGCACAAAATATAAGCTATTTCTTTTCTGGCCTGCATCCATAATGATTTCCAGAAGATATGATATCATATATATTGCTATATTTTTGCTGCCAGCTTCATAAGCAGGTTATTGTCATACATCATTTTTAATATGCCATTCCCCTGGATTGCCTCATATACATCTTTCCCGATCGCGGTTGTATAGGCTAATGTGACCACGATGAACAACAGCCAGACAATGATCAATGCTCCAACAGCCCCGATCACTCCTCCTGCAAGACGATTCACCAATCCGAGCACCGGAAGCCCCGCCACGATATCCAATGCGAATACTATAGCGCGCAGAACAATAGTCACTATAAGAAATGTACACAAAAAAGCCACTATATTAATAATCAGCTTTGCAAGAAAACTTCCGACATATTGGGCAAATGTCGTAACCCCCAGTTGTTGATATATCTCATCATTGTTATTAACTGTCAAAAGATCCTTAAACACATCCGGAAGGTCTGCTGATTTGATCGCCTCCTGCTGAACCTCCCGCGGTATCTCTATATTGCCGGAGAGATCTTCTGTCCCCTCTTCTTCGCCCTCAGTCTCTCCCTGGAGCAGCTTACCGGCAATGCCGAGCTTCTCTAATTGCTCGCCGGTTACATTTCCCTCTGCAATGTCGCTGACACTTATGCCATATTCCTGTAATTGCGTCTCACTGATCCCCGCTGCATCGAGAGCTTTTCTTATCTCTTCTTCGGAAAACGTCCCGCCCAGTTCTTCCCTTGCCTGATCCGCCAGATAATTATTAGCCGCACTTGTCATCGCAGAGCTGACCTTGTCCACGATCATCTCATCCACAGGCGTATATTTGGCAATTGCATCCGCCACGTATGGCGTTGCGAATACTACGATCACCAGCGTCAGCAAAGTAGTTAGCAGTGATACCGCTATACGAATCGCTCCTCTGTAGATTCCCACTATGATACATATGAAAAATATTGCCCCTGCCGTTATTAATACCCAGTCCATATCCTCTCCCTATTTTACAAACCGTACATTCTCCATGCCGTTTGCATTTATCACAATGTACCTATTTACTCCTGCCGCCGGAAAGATCTCTAAGATATTATGACTCATCTCTCCCTCGAATCGATGTATTCCCGTTCTCATAAAGATACTGCATTTCTTTCCGTCATATAAAATGACCTGATCTCCGGAGATCTTCGCCGATTTGTATGTCCCTTCGTATTCCTGTGAGAGCACAACCTTCCCCGATGTATTGTAAAGGCACAGTTTATACCCGCTGCTGCCTTCTTCCTTTACCGTAATCCCAATATATTTATCACTATGGAAAACGCTCTGTATCTCTCCTTTTATGTCAATCGTAGTCTCTTCTTCCGGTATCTCTTTGCCTTTGAAAATTGACAGACAATTATCTCCTACAGCAGCCGAAACAGATTCATTGACAAAGAACCCGGAAGCAATAACGCTTCCTTCATATTCTTTTTCCGTCACCTGATGGTCGGTCTTTTCTGCGCCGGCCTCACCAAAGTTATAGCAACATACCTTTGATGTGATATTGCCGCTATGGATCATCAGATAAACCACCTGCATAACGTTCCCGTCCGAAGAGAGCGCGATGTCCATAGGATAGCCCGTCCCTGTAAGCGACGCCTTATGTTCAACTAACACGTTTCCCGCAATGTCATAACATACAATCTGAGGATTTGACTCGTTTTTCAGGATCGCCGCAACAATTCCCTGTTCGGATACGGCAATCTTCTCAATTGGAAGCGTGGTCTGAATCTCTCCCTTCATTCCGTCTTTTTGCAGCACTACAATACTATTTCCGCCTTTATCCGCGATTGCCGCGGACTTCTTATTCACATCTATAAATGGATTCTTAATCTGGTACGGCTGATTCCACTGTTCTTCTCCTTTCTGATCCAGATAAGACACACCGTCCCGGCTATATTTCAAAACACCATCGGCAAATTCCTGATAACTGTTGTCAGACGCATTCCCTATCTCATATGTATCCGACACCCGCACTTTTGTGTAAGTCTGCAAATATATCACCAGAAATACTGCAGCTGCCGCGACGATGACTGCAGCTGCACCGATCAGTATCTTACGTCTGTGTTTCTTTTTGCGCTGCCGGATATCCTCCTGCATTCGTTGATTTGACATTTCGTCTGCATGTTCCACGACATGCAGCCGCTTATTTTTCTGATGTGACATTCGTCTCCCCTTTTGTTTCTTTCCGTTTGTGTACAGTATAGCACAGTTTTATATTATGGTAACAACAATTTTTGTCCGATGATGATCAGGTTCCCGTCAGACAGTCCATTCATGCGGCAGATCGCATCTACATGTCCCCGGTTCCCGTACACTTTGATACTGATCCCATCCAGCGTATCACCCTTTTGCACTATATAGTATTGACCGTTCTCGCTGCCGTCCTCAGCGCCGGATCCTTCTGCAGATTTTGTGTCCTGTGACATCTCTGTCTGTGCATCTTCCGGCTCCTGTTTAAGGTTCTCCTGCTCTTCCGCTTCCTGAGCTTCTGCTGCCTGCTCTTCCGCTTCCTGAGCTTCTGCTTCCTGTTCTTCCGTTTCCTGCTCTCCATTTCCCTTCTCAATCACTTCCGCATTCTCTGTGCGGGGCCGGCTGACCGATTGAGACAATGCTTCCAGCGAACTTTGAACAGATTCCATCTTATCATAGTTATTGATGGTTGAGATACCGATCACAAGGACTATCAACACAAGCGCTACGCTCAAAGCATAAGCGAATCTTGCGCTCTGCCGCTGTCCCTTGTATTCCATCTTCTCCCTTGCGGTACTACGAAAATTCTTTGCAGCTCGATCCTCAACCATTTCGCAGGGTGTAACGCCAATCTTTTTGCGCGTACTGATCATATAATTTTGCATGGAAGGATTTTTTTCATAATAAATATAGTGTCCTCCCATCTGCATGAGTTCTCCGAATTTACGGGCGTAAAACACCTCCTCCAAAAGAACTGCATCCCGCCATATGAACACGGTGTTGTCCCCGGAGAACATCTCGTCATGGATACGCCTGATCCCCCGGGTGATCCCCATCGGCTGCCCTGCCCCGATCAGACACCAGCCCACCATATCCTGTCCGGAAAAGAATCTCTGCTTTTCTTCCTTCAATTGCGCCCGCGTCTCCTCACTGACAGTGATCTCCGCGCCTGTCTCTTCTATATCCTGTAACTTTAACGCTCCTGCCACGTACACAACATCCTGTCCATTCATGTTCAGGATCTCCCCTGTGAGTACTGCTGCCACCGTCTCTGACGCCGCCTTTTCTTTCAATTGATTCAGATAAGTATCTACATAATCTTCCACATATATCTTTGGTTCATCGCAGACATTCCCTATCTGTTTCACATTTTTTGGAAATTCCCGTTCCATATACTCTCACCTCATTCTTCCTGATTTGTTTGACTATGATAGCATATGGAAAACGCAGATTTTAGCGATTGATGAGACTTGTCCGAAGAAATTTCCGTCAGGATCACTCTTCTTTCGACGGAAGGCTGTATCGATTTAAAAAAGCGGGAAACTATGTTTCAAAGTATTGATAGCTCTCTTCCACATCTTTTTGAAAAGATTCATTGATCTTTTTCTGGATTTCCAAATATTTTTTCAGTTCCTCATAACGAAACGGCTCAAGCCCCTCAAAGTTTCTGTTATAACACCGGAGGTCAAACTCGGCATGATTTTTATAGATCTTCATTCCTTCTTCTGTCAGATACAAATTATATTCCCGATTATTCTTTTCATTTCTTCTCTGTTCTACCCATTTTTTATCCCGCAGTTTTTTGACCATCTGACAACAGGCGCTTCTCGTTTTCCCGGATTTTTCCGCCAGCCTGGTTATCGTAATCCCTGCGTTCCTGCCTATAGACTCAATCATATGGCTCTCTGCCTGATAAAGAGTATAATCCCCATACTGGTGCGGCAGGGAGTCGTACTCTTCCATCAAGTCATACGCTCTGTCCATCTCATCCATAATACTTAAAAATAGTTCATATCTTTTTTTATCCATAATTTTCACATTCCTTTTTCGTATTAAGTAATATATTACAGATTTTCCCTGCTATTTTCAAGTAAAACAGCATAAATGTCCCTATCCGTATTGTTCAAAAACAAAATCAGCCAACTGCTTGACTGATTTCCCTTTTCTTTCCCAATTAAATGATATCCCGTTTAAAGGGGATCGCAGCTTGCGCTCCTCGCTTCTGCACGCATACGGCCGCCGTCGTATCTACCGCGTCGACTTGTATCCCGGGCTCGCGATATACTTGCCCGT
>CAZNXL010000183.1:0-4359 GCA_964577075.1 uncultured Dorea sp.
TTCCTCCAGTTCTCCGGTATATACCGCCTCATAGTTTGCCGCATCAACAGACAGTCCTCTGTTCTGCAGGTGCTCCAGGTTTTCAAAGATGATATCCCGTCTGTCCTCAGCTTCATCCGATATCTGATAGATTGTATATGTTGAAGATTCCTGTTCTAAAGCCTGCCCTTTAAGCACTTCTCCCCGCATGGTCTCGTCAACATACTCCTGCGCCTCTTCAAGAGTCCTGAAGGTCTCCGTTGGAGCAGCAAAAGAATCAGCAACCGGATGAATCCCATAGGAGCCATCTTCCTCACGGTCTACCCATACATACTGACCGGATGGGAGCTTCGTTGCCCACTCCTGTGGATTATCATTTTCATCATCTGCCTCATGGACTATCGACCAGCGGCTGTTTTCTCCCCGTCCGACAGGCGGACCGAATTCGGGATTATGATCTGCCTCTTTGCTTTCCGGCTCTTCCTGTGCATCCCCGGCTTCAATGGCATCAACAAGTTTTTCCTGCTCATCCGCAAGAGCTTCCTTTTCCTGCTCCTTTTTATACTCCGCATAGGCTTCCTTTGCCTTGGGAGACAGATACTTATCCTCTGCAATCAGTTCACGGATACGCTTTTCCACCACATTCCAGTTAAGAAGCACGGATGTATATGGCTCCATAATACTTCCCTTGTCAAGCTGAATGCCCTTTGCATCATGGTCTTCCCAACTCTTGTCATTTCCAATCAAGGCATCCGACTGTCCGCCTGTACCATATTCTTTTTTAAGGAACGCTACATTATCCTTGCTGTCATGCCCCTCCTTAAAATAATCATAGATACGGAAAAGTCCCTGTGATACGCCGCTTCCATGGGTGAGCCTGCTGTCAATCTCATCCTGGGTGATGAAGTTTTCAAGCCTTACATTTACCTCATCTGCAAGAGGAAACTCCCTACGCTCTGCATCGAGGTCGGCAATCTCCGAAAGTAGGTACTCCGGCTCTTTTACATATCTCCACCGAAGTTGAATCTCTCCGCTCTCTATCCTGTCCGCAGCCCTTCCGATTTCCTCTGCAAGCAGTTCCCTTCCCTCATGGGTAGATAACAACTCTGCGATATGTGCCTGGCTGTCGGGATAATTACTTCCCTGGATAGAAAAAGAGTCAGGCATATCATCAATGCCGTCACGGAAAAAGAAATAAATCTGATCAGCAACTCTCGCCCGCTCGGTACTGTCCACAAGAAAGGCTTCATTTCTTGACATATATGAGCCATTTTCCACCATCTGACGGGTGAACTCTTCTACAAGGCTCCAACTATAGGTAGTGGCAAAGTCCACCTGAGCAGAATTCCCCGGTGCAATACTCATACCATTTTCATTAAACCAGACAGATACCCTCTGCCCGTCAAATTCAAAGCCCTTGCCTGTCGTTCCGATCTCATTCTTAATGAAATCAGTCATTTCCGCAGCATCTTTTCCTGCCTGGTACTTTGCATAGATACGCTTACGGTTATCCTGCTTTCCGCCACCGGAACGGATGATATCAAGAAGCTGTTCATCCTTTAACGCAAAAACAGCGGGAGCCTTCGTTTTCACGCTTGCTTCCGCTGCTGCTATCGTTCCCACCTGCTCCGCAAATGACGGGAACAGGTCAAACATATTCAGTTGTTCGGGTTCTGCATCCGGAGGATTTAGCTGTAGATCAGCTCCGATAAAACTATCTCCTCCGCCGATGCCCGGATGTTGTTCATCAGACCCACCCACTTCATCTGGTCTGATGCTTTCAGGGCTTCGTTCACTCCCTGTGACTTCGCCATCTGATCGGTCAGAAGATCCATCCTCTCCTCTGCCTGCTTCTGAATCATCAGGCAGTGCTCCTTCAGATTCCCCTCTAACATCATCCCGCTGTAGGTTCCTCTCCGATGTTCCTTCAGAAAGTTCCTCCGCATTAGTCCGTACTTCGTTAAGGGTTCCTCCGGCTCGCTGTTCGCGATCAGGTTCGGGATCAGATAATCCCCGCTCTGCATGTAAGTCAGTTCCATGGTCATTTCCTCCTTGTTCTGAAATATTAGCGCTTTCGCCTTTTTCATAATCATCGGTGGAAATATCACCTTGCCGCTCGCTTTCACGCTTTAAAGCATTATATTCATTCTGAGCCTCATTTGCAAGCGAATTTTGGCTTTTTTCAACGGCTTGTGATATATTCTCCGTTTGTCTTTCTACTTCGCCATATCGGGCGATATGACGCTCCTGTGCCGTTACCGCTCTTCCGATTTCCATGAGCACCGGCTCAGTCATTTCCGATACCGCATTTCCCAGTACAGACAGTGTTTTCACATCGCTGAACTCATGCAGATACCGGAAGTCAAAATCATAAAGCTCTGTGTCCACACCGCACCTTGTAAGAAGCGTATATGCGATGGAATCTCTCATGGTATCCTGCAATCTCATTTCAAGATTCAGCTCATCGTAACCATACAGAAAGCTTCCATCCACCCTGTCCTGCAGATCAGGCATTACATCCCTGTAATAATCATCCGCAATACGATGTGCCAGCTCCACAAGCCTGTCCCCGAAAGGTCTGTTTTCATCCGTTTTTCCATATATGTTTTCCAGTCTGTTAAGAACCGTCTGTTCATTCCGTTCTCTGACCTGCCATATGTACGGGAGCCTTCCCACATTCCATCCGGGATGCACATTTGATACATCAAATACATACCGAAGTCTCGGTCTGCCGCTGCTCTCATCCAAAAGGGCGATACCCTTGGAGCCACGATTGACCCAGCAGTTCATCTTCTGATTCCATGTTTCAAGCTCTGCACATGCTGTGGCATCTGGTCTTTGGGCATAGATAAGCAGCTGATCCATGAACGGATACCGGTATAATCTGCCGGCAGTGGTAAGAAATCCCTTCCACTTTTCCGTATCTGCTGATAAATCTTGTGCCGTAGCCTGTGCAAGCCATTTGATCTCATCATATTTTCTTGCCATAGCCTGTTTCTCCTTATAAAGATTATGGGAGAAGGACATCGCTGCCCCTCTCCCGTTCCAAAACAAAAATCCTTATGCCAAAGCCTGTCCTCTGTCCTTATTCATCTGACGAGGCTCCCTGGTTGCCTCATTCTTGGCAACAATGTCTTTCTTCTGGGCAAGTCTCTCCTTAAGGGAAGGACGCTCCTGCTTCTTTTCTTCTTTTGCAGAGGTCTTTTCTACAGCAGTTTCCTTTGAAGCCTCTGCTTCTTTTGCTGCAGCCCTCTCCTCTGCCTTGTCAGCACGGAAAAGCTCATGTTCCTTTGCGTCATAGGCATATACGTGATCGGAGAGTCTTTCCTCCGGTGCTACCTGTGTGGCATTCACATCCTGCACCATACTCTCTAAGGTCTTAAGATCCATCTGGTCATTCTTAGGTACGATCAGCACCTCATGCACACTCGAAGGTAAAATGAAGTAGTCCTGACCCAGCTTCTCGGTGATATCATCCATGACCTTATCGTTAAGGAGAACTGCCGCACCGTTAAGCTTATCCTCATTGGAAAGTACATACATCATCTCATCAGGTGTAGGCGGGATCATACCGGCGATGGCCTCCCTTGCCTCTTCCTCGGACATTCCGCTTCGCATCATATCAGGAAGCATCATATCCACCATGGTCTCCGTCATGCTCTTGAATGTTGCCGGAGTAAGGGTGTCCATGTTATCAAGGGCAATCTGATGAAGCTGTTCTACATCCACACCGTATCCCTCCATGAGCCTGTTGGTGATAGGTGCGCTCATTGTGCCGCTCTCTTCTTTGCCGATTGCGATATGGTATGTAACAGCCAGGTCATCCACCATGGTATGAGGCTTATCTGCAAGATACTCCGCATTCTGCTCTGCATTGATAAGGCGGCAGGTGATACGATCCTTCACGCTGTCAAAATCGGTAAGCTTGCTCACATCAAAATCCTGTGACATCTCATGCTGTGTGCGGACATCTGCGATTGCAGCCAGGATATCATCCATAGGTCTGCCGTCCTCATGCTGTTCATAAAACTGATTGAGGTAAATATTGGGAGCGATATTGCTGTCCTCAAGCTTAACCATAAGACCATCAAGCTTCTGATCATTGTTCTTCACAACTGTCTGGATAGATACATCCGCATCTGCGTACTTCTCAGGCAGAAACTCCTTGATACGGTCTGCCACTTCCTGCTTAAACTCTTCGTAATTCATGCTTTTGCTCCTCCCTTCATAGTTGCTTCCTTCTGCATCTGTGCCTTACGCTCCAACTTCTTCATGCCCTGCATATAGGCTGTGAAGCGTGCCTTCCCGCTTGTCTTTGGCTTTTCTGCAACCTCTGTTGCGATCACGTTGTTATTCTGCATCGTTTTCATCCTCCTTCTT
>CAZNXL010000184.1:0-4349 GCA_964577075.1 uncultured Dorea sp.
TCTTTAACAGATCCAGTATCTCTGATTCTGTTAACAGTCCTAAGCCTTTTAAATCTGTTTCTTCTATATTATGTATCTGCCGTGCGCTTCCAAATTTCTGCCGCAGCATTTTTTTCTTTTTCGCGGATATTCCGCGGACAGATGCCAGCCAGTATTCATACATCATATGCGTTTACCTCCCCCAGTATCTCTTATCCATCGTACGATAGCTGATTGCCTCTTTCAGATCCGGAGGCTCAATAGATTCTCTGCCGTCCATATCCGCAATCGTTCTCGCGACCCTGAGGACCTTGTGATAAGTTCTTGCCGTCAGGTTCAGGGAAGTAAATGCCTGCTTCATAAGATATTCCCCTTCTGCTTTCAGGTGGCAGAATCTTTCCAGCTCCTTAACGCCCAGCATGGAATTTGTCAAAATCTCTGTCTCCACATATCTTTTCTGCTGGATCAGGCGCGCCTTTATCACTCTGTTTCGTATCTGTTCTGATGATTCTTCCTCCCTCTTTTGTGAAATATCTGCATATTGTATTCCAGGCGCCTCCACACAGATATCTATTCTGTCCAAAAAAGGCTGGCTGATCTTTCCCAGATACTTTTGTATCTCCCACGAAGTGCAACTGCACTTTGACAGATCAGGGTAATTGCCGCACGGACAGGGATTCATGGCGGCTACAAGAATAAAATTAGATGGAAACACATAGTTTCCGTGAACTCTGTTAATATGAATCTTTCTCTCTTCCAGGGGCTGCCTTAAGACCTCTAATACCGGCCTGGAAAATTCCGCCAGCTCATCTAAAAACAACACGCCTTCATGAGCCAGACTGATCTCTCCCGGCACAGGAACCAGCCCGCCGCCGATCAGTGCGGATTTCGTTATCGTATGATGGACACTGCGAAAAGGTCTGCCTGTGATCAGGGGGCGCTCTTTGTCTACCAGTCCAAGGACGCTGTAGATCTTCGTAATCTCCATACTCTCTTCCATCGTAGGCGGTGGCAGTATCGTAGGGATCCTCTGAGCGATCATGGACTTCCCGCTTCCCGGCGGCCCGATAAAGAGAAGATTATGTCCTCCTGCCACCGCTACCTCTACCGCCCGCTTCATGGCATGCTGTCCCCTAATATCACCGAAGTCGATCGTGTTCGGCAAAGGGGAGGAAAAATCCCCCCAATTTTCGCGCTGTTCCGGCGCAATCTCAACGCTTCCCGTAAGATAGGAGGCCGCCTGCTTCAGATCCTCTACTCCCAGCACCTCCATTCCTTCCACAAGAGCCCCCTCCGGGGCATTTTCCTTCGGAACAATACATCTTCTGCACCCCAGACTCTTCGCCTCCATCACGATCGGCAGCACACCGGGCACTTTCCTGATCCTGCCGTCCAGACTCAGCTCGCCAATAACCATCGTATCTTTTAGTCTCTCTATACGGATCTCGCCCAGCGCCGCAAGGAGGGACAAGGCAATAGGAAGATCATAGGACGCCCCTTTTTTTCTGACCGTTGCCGGCGCCAGATTAATAACAATCCTTTTCGCCGGGATCTGAATATCCGAATTGTGGATTGCGGTCCGCACCCGCTCGGAGGCCTCCTTCACCTCTGACGAAAGATATCCGACCATGTGAAATACCGGAAGTCCGTTACTGATGTCCGTCTCCACGTACACCGGTTCAACATGCAGCCCTTCAATGACCGCCGAAAGTACTACACTAAATGCCACTCTAACACTTCCTTTCTCTGTCGCTTATTTAAAAATCCAAAAGTGATTACGGTCGAAATGACCCGATGAATTTGCCGGAACCGATTCAGAAGATGATCCCTTTTCCGGAAATGTGAAATAATCTTATAAGAAATCCAGAAAAATGTCAATAACATTTTACCTTTTTTATCTGAAAAAGGGGGAAATCCCCCCATTTCAAATCAGAAATATACGCGGAGCTTTTCAATAGCGCTCTTCTCAATCCTTGAAACATAGGAACGCGAAATACCCAACTGTTCAGCTATTTCCCGCTGTGTATATTCTTCCTCATTATACAGCCCGTATCGCATTTTGAGCACCAGCCGCTCTCTGGGCGAAAGTTCCGACTCCACTTTGCGGTACAACGTCCTGATATCTTCTTTCATCTCTGCCTTTCTATGAGCATCGTCCTCATGAGTCTCAATGATATCAAAAAGCCGGATCTCATTTCCTTCTCTGTCCGTTCCGATCGGCTCATACAGAGAGATTTCCCTCGAGGACTTCTTCTTCACCCGAAGATGCATAAGTATCTCATTTTCTATGCATCTGGCAGCATAGGTTCCAAGTCTTACACTTTTATCCGGATTGAATGTGACAACCGCTTTCATAAGCCCTATCGTTCCAACCGACAAAAGATCTTCATTATCCTCATCAGGTATCTGGTATTTTTTCACAATATGAGCCACAAGGCGCAGATTTCTTTCAATAAGGATGTGCTTCGCTTCCAGATCTCCCTCCGTATATTTCTGCATATAATAGTTTTCTTCCGCGACAGTGAGGGGTTGGGGAAATGATTTCAAAAAAAGCACCTCTTGGCATACCTTAATCATATAATATGTTGCCGGAAGGCTTTTGGTGCTTTTCCATATATAAATTCAGGTTTGGATGGGGACGAACTCCGCCTTCAGATATCTTACGACTCGAGGCTTTTTTTAATCCCCTGCTTCTCCTCTCTCCGGAGAATGTCATATCTCTCTGCCCTGGCATCCAGTTCTATATACAGCGCCTGTTTCGGATGGGGAGCGCTTTCCTGTTCATTCCCGTCCTCGTCTACGATACGTTTCACGAGTGTGTGGATGTTTTCCCCGTTGGGCTTCATGATCTCAATGGTCTCGCCGGCAAGGAATTTATTTCTCTGTTCAATACGGTACATTCCGTCTCTTTCACCACCTATGATCCCCAGGTAGGTGTATTCTTTTACATAAGTATTGTTGTCATATATCTGGCTCTCTTCGCCCGGTTTTCCGAAATAAAAGCCTGTTGTAAACTGCCGGTAAGTGCAGTTTGATATCTGATCGAGATACCACGGCATGTTTTTTTTATATTTTTCCGGAGATTCCAGATAATCATCGATCGCTTTTCGGTATGTTCTGGCTACTGTTGCCACGTAGAGGGCAGTCTTCATGCGTCCCTCGATCTTAAAGCTGTCAATTCCGGCGTCGATCATCTCCGGAATATGCTCGATCATGCACAGATCCCTGGAATTGAAGATATAAGTGCCCCGCTCATTTTCATAGACAGGCATGTACTCTCCGGGTCTTGTCTCCTCTACCACCGCATATCGCCACCTGCACGGATGGGTGCAGGCGCCTTGATTCGCATCGCGCCCCGTGAAATAATTGCTCAAAAGGCACCGCCCGGAATAGGAGATGCACATGGCGCCGTGAATAAAGCTCTCGATCTCCATCTCCTCCGGGATTTTTTCGCGGATTTCTTTAATCTCTTTTAAGGAGAGTTCTCTTGCGGAGACAACGCGCCTGGCTCCCTGATCCCACCAGAAGCGGTAAGTCCCGTAGTTTGTATTATTTGCCTGAGTGCTGATGTGCCGTTCAATCTCGGGACATATCTCCTTTGCCATCATAAAAATTGCCGGATCCGCGATAATAAGAGCATCCGGCTTTAGTTCCTTCAATTCTTTCAGATACTATTTTGCACCCTCAAGGTCGTCATTGTGAGCCAGAATATTTACCGTAACGTGCACTTTCACACCACGTTCATGGGCAAATGCAATTCCTTCTCTCATATCCTCCTTTGAAAAATTTTTCGCCTTCGCGCGAAGCCCAAAAGCCTCCCCTCCGATATATACGGCATCCGCGCCGAAAATCACCGCTGTCTTTAACACTTCCAGACTGCTTGCCGGGATTAAAAGTTCAGGACGTTTTTTATCTCCCATCATTTTCTCCTTCTTAACTGTATATTCATTGACCATTTGATTGCTTCCTGATGCTGAGCGCCACACCATCACCCAGGGGCAGGATCGTCGTTAACAGGCGTTCGTCATGCTTTAACTCATACAGATACTCCCGCATACGGCTGTGAATGGTTCTGTTCCTTCTCTCTACGGCAAAACGGGATTCTATAAGATCCCCATTCTGAAGCACGTTGTCAGACATCAGCACTCCGCCCGGACTCATCAGCCGGATCGCTTCTGGCATGTAGTGAATATACTGCCCCTTGGCCGCATCCATAAAGATAAAATCATAAGGTCCTTCCAATGTCCTCATGACTTTAAGCGCATCCCCCTCAATGAGAGTGATCTGCTCCTCCCTTCCTGCTCTCCTGAAATTCTCCCTGGCGACAGGAATCCTCTTTTCATAATTCTCAACCGTCGTGATCCGCCCGT
>CAZNXL010000185.1:0-4347 GCA_964577075.1 uncultured Dorea sp.
AGGACCAGTTCCATGCTGCTTCTCATACAGCCAGACACCGGTTACCGGTAATATCTCTTTTGGAAGCCGTGTAGGCGCAACGCCGGACGGACGCTCTGCAGGTACCCCTGTTAACAACGGTGTATCACCTGCAAACGGATCGGAGAGAAATGGCGCCACGGCAGCATGCAACTCTGTTGGAAAGATCCCTACGATCTGGGACCAGAAGGGAAATATCTTTAATATGAGATTGTCTCCTTCTACGATTGCGACAGAAGAATCCAGGAAGAAGATTATAAGCATGATACGGGCATTCTTTGATAAGGATGGAGAACAGATTCAGTTTAATGTTACGGATAATGAAACTTTAAGAAAAGCACAAAAAAATCCGGAAGAATATTCAGATCTTATGGTTCGGGTATCCGGATACAGTGCATTATTTACATCATTAGGCGAGTCCGCCCAGAATGATGTGATCAACAGAACAGAGGTTGAGCTGTAAAAAAGACTATGGAAAGAGCAAGAATCTTTAATATCGAACGATGTTCGACAGAGGACGGGCCCGGAATAAGGACAACCGTGTTTCTGAAGGGATGTCTGCTCCGGTGCAGATGGTGTGCGAATCCGGAATCCCAGGATTTTCAAAAACAGATTTTGCTCAAAGCGGTAAAATGCGTAGGTTGCGGGCGGTGTCTGAGAACCTGCCCTGGCCAAGCCATTTCCTATATCCCGGAATTCGGAATGATCACGGACAGCAACAAATGTAATCTGTGCGGGCAGTGTCTCGATGCCTGCTACACAGAGGCCAGAGTGATTCAGGGGGAGGATTATACCGTAGAGGAGCTGATGGGAGTTCTGGAAAGGGATGCGGATTATTATAGATCGTCCGGCGGCGGAATTACATTCAGCGGCGGCGAGCCTCTGCTATATTCTTCCTTCATCAAAGCATGTGCCACGCAAATACATAAAAGAGGATGGACAGTTCTGATAGAGACGTGTGGACACGTTCCGGGGAAGCGGATAGAAGAAGTCGCAGATCATGTAGATATCATCTACTGCGATTATAAGCACTGTTCCCCGGAAGAACACCGGAAACTTACCGGAAAGGATAACCGGGATATATTGGAGAATATCCGATGGATGGATGAGAATTTTAAGGGTGAATTATATCTGCGGTATCCTTACATTCCAGGATGTAACGACAAGCCTCAGGATGTTGAGAAATTCCTGGAATTTGCGGAACAGTTAAAGAAGGTGAATGAGGTTGTATTTCTCCCGTATCACAGGCTGGGACTTGAGAAGTATCAGGGACTTGGGCGTGTATATGAGATGGGGAATATGCCTTCGCTGAAGGTGAAGGATCTGCAATTTCTAAAAGAATATGAGCGGAAGTATGATTTGAAAATAAAGATACAGTAGGAGGAGTTATGAGTGACGTAAGAACTATGGTCGCATTAGATTGTGGGAACTCTTCTTTCCGTATTGTTTTGGGACAATACAGGGACGGAAGGATTGAGACTACAGTCATCAGCCAGATGCCCAACAGTATGGTCAGGATCCATGATTATTATTACTGGGATCTGCTTCATATATTTCTTGAGTTTAAGGCGGCATTGAAAACAGCGGCGGCAAAGTACGGAAAGATAGATTCTATCGGGATCTGTACATGGGGCGTTGACTTCGCGCTGTTTGATGAGAAGGGACATATGCTGTCGAATCCCCTGTCTTATCGCAATAGGATCGGGGAGCAGATCCTGGAAGCGCTCGGCGACGAAGAAAAGACGCAGTTGTTCTATGACACAGGTATCCTGTGCGACAAGATCAATTCGCTGTATATGCTTTCGGGAATGAAGAAATTATTCCCACAGATCATAAAGAACGCAGAGCGGTGTCTGATGATACCAGATATTCTCAATTATTTTATGACAGGCGAGATGGTAAATGAGCCAAGTGAATTAAGTACGACGCAGCTTATGGACGCCAGGACCAGACAGATCAGTGAGACAGTCTGTGAAAGGTTCGGGATTGACCCCGGCTTATTTGGGCCGATCGGAAAGCATGGAGAGAAAATCGGCAATGTAAGACCGGAAATTCTGGAAGAGATCGGTGTGGATTATGATATCCCTGTCATATGTGTACCCTCTCACGATACAGCGTCTGCGGCAGCCGCGATCCCGGCGGCAGAAGAACGGTTCGGATTTATCAGCTGCGGAACCTGGTCTCTGATCGGCACCGAGTTTGACGAGCCTGTCTGCAATGCCAGAGTGATCGAAGCAAACCTGACCAACGAGGTCGGCGCCTTTGGGAAGATCACATTATTGAAGAACAGCGCAGGAATGTTCATCGTCAATCAATTGAAAGAAGAATATGATTTTCTCTGCGGCCGGAAAGTATCCTGGGATGAGATATCAGCGCTCGCAGAAGGAAGCAATTCCCAGGCAGTGATCGATCTGAATGATACAGCATTTTTTAATCCAGTCAGTATGTCAAAAGCAATCTGGCAGTATCTGGTCAGAACCAACCAGGCATCGGGCGAGTTGCAGTGGGACATATTGTTCCGGACCTTCTATGATTCACTTGCGCGCTGCTACGCGGTAACGATCAGGGACATTGAAGAGATCACGGGCAAGACATTTGAAAAGGTCTATATCGTAGGAGGCGGCGCTGCGAGCCGGGTGCTCTTAAAGCTTACAGCGAAATATGTCGGAAAACCAATCGTTGTATGCTACGGCGAGAGCACATCCATGGGAAATCTGGCGGTGCAGCTTAAGTACTTCCAGCCGGAACTTGAACTGTCAGATATCAGAAAGATTATCTCCGGTTCTTACAGTACCGAGGAGTTTGCGGTTTAGAAAAAGAGATGAGGTAAGAGTTATGAGCGGGAATATACTGGAAATGCAAAATATCACAAAGAGCTTTTTCGGCGTCAATGTTCTTAAAAATGTTCAGCTTACTGTGGAAAAAGGACAGGTACATATCCTTCTGGGAGAGAATGGCGCCGGGAAATCAACGCTTATCAAGATATTATCCGGAGCATATGCAAGAGAAGGGGGAACCATTGTATTTGATGGCAGGGAATTCCCCGAAATGGCTCCGGGAGATGTGATCAGGGCAGGAGTCAGTGTGATCTACCAGGAATTCAACCTTGTGCCGGATATGCCGATCTACGAAAATATCTTTCTTGGAAAAGAGTATTCCAATGGAATTAAGGTGGATCACCGCCGGGAGATCCGGGAAGCAAAAGAGTATCTGGACAAAGTGGGGTTAGACGTAAATCCGAAAACTCCAATCTGTGAGCTCAGTGTTGCAAAGAAGCAGCTGGTAGAGATCGCGAAAGCAATCTCCAACGACGTGAAGCTGTTGGTCTTAGATGAGCCTACGGCGGCGATCACCGATAAGGAGACAGAGATGCTGTTCGAGATCGTCAGAGAACTGAAAAGCCATGGCATCGGAATCATTTATATTTCACATCGTATGAGCGAGTTGTTTGAAATTGGTGATGTATGTACTGTCATGCGCGACGGCGAATATGTAGGTACCGTCAATATCAAAGACACAACCGAGGATGAGCTGACCGAGATGATGGTCGGACGAAAGGTAAGCTTTGACAAGATCACGAATGAGTACATCGACAGGAACGAAGTCGTACTGTCCGTCAGGAACCTGAATTATAAGCAACTGGTAAAGGACGTATCCTTTGACCTCCACCGGGGAGAGATCCTTGGATTCGCCGGATTGGTCGGCGCGGGGCGTACAGAGACCGCGAAAGCTATCATAGGAGACTACAGGAGAGACAGCGGAACGGTAACTTACAAGGGGAAAGAGATCGGAACAGATTTATCCGAAAATATTAAGAACGGCATCGTGTATCTGAGCGAGGACAGAAAAGAGGAAGGCCTGATCCTTATGCACTCCGTTGCTGAAAATATTGCTTTGCCCAACCTGAATAAATTATGCCAGCCATTTCTTAATAGAAGGAAAGAGAAAAAGGTCGCAAAAGAGTATATTTCAGATCTGAAGATCAAAACATACTCTGAACAGATGGAAGCAAAGAGCCTGTCCGGCGGTAATCAACAGAAGGTTGTTATCGCAAAATGGTTATATTCCGATGCGAACATCTACATATTTGACGAGCCTACACGAGGAATCGATGTTGGTGCAAGAGACGAGATATACAACATCATGTATGAGCTCATTAAGAAAAATGCCTCTATTATAATGATATCTTCAGATCTTGTAGAAATCCTGAAGATGAGTGACAGAATTGCAGTCATGGGCGAAGGAAAGCTAAAAGCAATGCTTGAAAATAACGAACAGCTTACACAGCAGGATATCCTGAAGATCGAGCTGGCAGAGGAGGATTAAGGA
>CAZNXL010000186.1:0-4312 GCA_964577075.1 uncultured Dorea sp.
TTAGTGCCGCTTTATCGTTAGTTGTGTTATACTATATTTGCCGGTTGATCATCGAAAAGAAAGAGATATTCGGATGGCTGACAGAATGGGAAAAAGATGATATAATAACTTTACTGGAAATTTGAAAAACAAAGGAGAAGGAAGTATGGATAGTTTACAGGAATTGTTGAATATTGCAGGGGCTATTGGAAGTGATGATGGACCGACAGCCGTTTTTTCCGCCGGTGGAGGAAATACAGCCGCTGTTATAGCAGGTATTGTCATCGGTTTATTATTCTGCTTTTTAGGTTTGAAAGTGATCAAGATCGTGTCCGGTATTATCGGATTTGCTGCAGGCGCTGCTATCGGCGTGGCTATTAATAATATTGCCGATATTACAGGAATGACCAGTGTGATCATCATTTTCATATGTGCGATCGCATTGGCGGCGCTGGCTTTCTTCCTGTACAGGCTGGGCGTGCTTTTGCTGACGCTTTCATTTGTGTCCGGAATAGCATTTGCGATACTTGGTGTGAATGATAATATACAGCTTCTTATCATATTAGGTGTTGCATTAGTTTTCGGTATTTTGGCAATGATATTTGTAGAGCCTGGAACGATCATTATCACTTCTATTCTTGGAGGTATCTCTGCGGGAACGAATATCGCAGCTCTTGCGGGGCTTGATGGTACAGTATATATTGGAATAGGTATATCCGCTCTGTTTATTATTTCAGGTATGGTAGTGCAGTTTATGCTGCATTCTAAGAAGGCGGGCAGGAAAGAGAGGATGCATGCCGAGAAGGTAAGAAGGAAAGATTCCATGGAGTCAGAAGTCGAGAAGGCAAGAATGCTTCTTGATGATGAGGACACAGAGGAAGAAAGTCATACAGGCGCGCAGTTTGACGATGTAGAGATTTTAGATGATTCAGATGATTTTGATGATCCGGATGATATCGAAGATTTTAAGGAGTAGTATGATATGAGGGGGAATGGTAATGAAATTAGATATGCATTGCCATGTAAGAGAGGGGTCTATAGACAGTAAAGTCAGTCTTGATGAGTATATTAATAAGTTGAAAAAAGAAGGTTTTGACGGAATGCTCATCACGGATCATGATACTTATAAGGGATACAGACATTGTAAATATAACATGAAGGGGAAGGTACACAAAGATTTTGTTGTACTTAAGGGAATCGAGTATGATACCTGTGATGCAGGTCATATTATCTGTATTATGCCGGAAGGCGTCAGGATGCGCCTTTTGGAGCTTCGCGGAATGCCTGTGTCCGCCCTGATCGATTTTGTGCATCGTCACGGGGGAATACTTGGGCCCGCTCATCCTTGCGGGGAAAAATATATGAGCTTTGCCAACACAAAGAAGTATGATATGGCGCCGGAAGTGATCAAACGGTTTGATTTTATTGAAGCGTTTAATGCGTGTGAGACGGAAAGTTCCAATGAGGGAGCCAGAAAACTTGCGGATAAATATAAAAAGCCGGGAATTGGCGGAAGTGATTCCCATAAGCTTGAGTGTGTCGGTATGGCATATACAATTTTACCCGAAAGGGTGACATGTGAGACAAAGTTAATTGAATTGATCCGCAAAAAGGCGCCTCTTGAGGCAGGAGGCGCTCTGTATACCAGAACGACAAAGGAACGCATGGGAAAAGTAAGTAAGATACTTACTTATTCTTTCTGGGTCTACAATAAGAGCGGAGCGCTTCTGAAGCGCAGAAAACGGAAAGAGAAGAGTGAGGTGGAGAACCCGATCGACCCGATCGATCCGATTGAAGTTGAATATTTGCAAGGAAAGATACAACCGTAAAAAGATATAGCTATGATAAGGGATCAGCGCAGACGATTTTGTCTGAGCTGATCCCTTTTAAAATAATATACCGATATGGTATACGATGGAACTTATGATCCATGCAACTGCCAACTGGTACAGGATGATAAGAAACGTCTTTTTCCAGCTTTTAAGCTCTCTGTGCATTACAGCGATGGAAGCAGTACATGGCACATACAGCAGACAAAATGTCATTAATGCGTAAGCGTTGGCAGCGTGAAAACCAATGGAATTCAGCGTGGATACCATGGAATTCATACCGCCGGCAGAAGTGATATTCTGAATGCCAAACAGCACGCTGCAGCTTGATACAACTACTTCTTTGGCGGCGATACCGGCAATGAGCGCAACTGCGATCTGCCAATAACCCAGTCCGGCAGGCTTGAGTAAAGGAGCGATTGTTTTCCCGATGATAGAGCCAAAGCTCCGGCTGATATCTGTTGTGTAACCATGGATCCCGAAATTCAGTATCACCCACATGATCACTGAGGCAATAAAGATAACGGTTCCCGCCTTGCTGAGATAATCCTTAACCTTTTCCCATACATAGATGGCGATCGTATGAGCATTAGGTGATTTATATTCCGGCAGCTCGATTAACAAAGCGTGTTCAGCTTTACTTCCGTCAATTTTAGACAATACGTACGCCGTCGCGATGGCAATGATAATTCCCATTAAATAGAGTGAATAACATACAACCATGGCATGTTTTCCAAAAAACATAGAGGAAAACAGAACATAGATCGGAAGGCGGGCGCTGCATGACATAAACGGAGTGACCATAATAGTTTTGAAACGATCCCTCGGATGTTCCAGGGCGCGGGATGCCATGATGGCAGGAACAGTACAGCCGAAGCCCAGAAGCAGCGGGAGAAATGCCCGGCCGGAAAGACCTAAGTGGCTCATAATGTCATCCATGACAAAGGCAACCCTTGCCATGTACCCGCTGTCTTCCAAAATCGCCAGTGCAAGGAACAGGATGAAAATATTAGGAAGAAAGGTTAAAATCCCTCCAACGCCAGCTATGATCCCGTCAAGGATCAGAGAAGAGAGCATAGGATTTGTATGTATGGCGTCGAGTCCGTTGGCTACAAGAAGAGAAAAGCTCTCTAACCCGATCTCAAAGTAGCTTTTGAGCCAATCGCCGATCGTGAATGTCAGGAAGAAAACCAATGCCATAATTACAAGAAAAACAGGAAGTCCAAGGAATCGGTTTGTAAGATAACGGTCAATCTTATCCGTGGAAGCTTCTTTTTCAGATTTGTTTACAAGAACTTCGGCAATGATCTCTTCAATAAAGTCATATTTTTGGTTAATAATATCCTTTTCATAGCTTCTGTCTATGACACTTTCCAGTTCCAGCGGATAACGTTCAATAATATCTGCGTCTTTTTCCAGATACTTGATGGCATGCCAGCGTTTATTAGAAAGCGCCGGGTATGTTTCTGTAAGCAGTTTGATGATACTGTCAATCTTGTCTTCAATATAATCTTCATAAACCATAGCATATTCAGCATGGTGATTATGTCTGTGTTCGGAGCGCTTTCCGGGATGATGATGGATCAGGGGACCCTGGAACTGTGTTTCCTTATGGTGTGCGACTGCATGCATCAAAATAGACAATCCTGTCTTTTTGCGCGCTGAAACAGGGATTACCGGGATTCCGAGCATTTCCGGCAGACGGTGCAAGTCGATCTCCATGCCTCTTTCCTCTACGATATCCATCATATTCAGTGCGAGTACAACCGGTTTTCCAAGCTCGATCAACTGAAGAGTAAGATAGAGATTACGTTCCAGACAGGAGGCATCCACCACATCTACAATGACATCAACCTCTTCGCTCATGATACATTGCCGCGATACAGTCTCTTCCATTGTATAAGAGGTTAAGCTGTAGGTGCCGGGAAGATCAATGAGCTTAAAGGTTTCTCCCTCATAGGTGGTCTGCCCCTCTTTTTTTTCTACGGTAACGCCAGGCCAGTTGGCAACTTTTAAATTAGCGCCGGTGTAAGCATTAAAAAGGGTAGTCTTTCCGCAGTTCGGGTTACCGATAAATCCAACGTTTATTGTATGGTTCATGATTAAGAGACCTCCTTTACTTCAATATGATCTGCGATCCGCTTGCCGAGGGCAAATCGCGTCCCGCGGAATTTGGCGGTAAGAGATCCCTTTTTATCGTTATTCAAGATCGTAATGTAAGCGCCCTGAGTAAGTCCCAGCGCTTCCAGACGACGCTCCAGTTTTAATTCCATATCCATGGAAATTACCTGATATATCCGGTCGTTTTTTCCTTGTTTTAGTGTCATATGTATTTCCTCTTTTGATAATTTTTCTCAATAATAATAACACCTATTTTTTTTAATGACAATGTAAAGTATGTATTGAAAATAATAATTTAGTAATTTCTGGATTGCTCTTGACAAATATAGAAACTCTATTTATGATAATGGTACTCGTCTAAGAGAAATTCTAATATCTTTTAT
>CAZNXL010000187.1:0-4279 GCA_964577075.1 uncultured Dorea sp.
GTTCGAGACCTTCCACTCGTAAAACAAAACTAAAGGGGAACAAAATTATGAAAAACAAAAAAGCTATTTTCTTAACTCAGGCAGCGATGATCGCTGCTATCTATGTCGTACTGACACTTGTCTTCAGGCCAATCTCTTTCGGAGAAATTCAGGTTCGGATCGCCGAAGCGCTCACCATCCTCCCAATATTCACTCCGGCCGCCGTGCCGGGAGTTTTTGTCGGATGCCTGATCGCCAATATTATTGGCGGAGGCATCCTGCCCGACATCATCTTCGGAAGTCTTGCAACCCTGACCGGCGCAGTCTTTACTTATAAGCTGCGTGAAAAGAGTCCGTTTCTGGCCCCGCTCCCTCCGATCCTTACCAATACCGTAATCGTACCTTTCGTATTATTTTACGGGTATGGTGTGAATCTGCCGATTCCGTTCATGATGCTTACGGTTGGAATCGGAGAGGTCCTTTCCTGCGGTGTGCTGGGACTGATCCTTTATTCGGCGCTTAAGAAATACAAAAATATAATATTCCGGCCAACAGCCGCATAGCATCTGATCATGCAATATACGTGTTCCCGCTCTTTTCTGTCATTTCTTCCAGCTCTTTTGCCGGAACGCTATGTTGTTTTCCACTGTCTGCATCGATGTATTTTATCTGCGACTCCGTATATCCTGTCAGGATGATCGCATGCTCAGCATCCTTCATGGCGATTACCGGGTGATTACGATTAATGATATACATCAGTTCCTCCGGCGTACAACCGGTAAGATTAAGCGCCTCTCTTCCGGTAAGCCGGGCGATCACATCTACCGGAGCCGTCTGGTTTTGAAGCTGCGTTCTCATGTCTTCAATCAAGGAATCCTGTTCACTGATCGTATATTGAAGATCTCTGTTGCCTCTCTCCCAGATGTATTCCTGACCGGCGGAAAGCACAACTCCATTATACTTGTCAGCCTGTATAACTGCGTCTCCCGCTCTTTTGTATATTCCCCGCAGTTCACCGTAGCCATATACAAGATAATGAGATTCGTCTTCCGTCTCGTCAAAGGAAAACACCTTCTGCTTCTCAAACAGCTTCTGCTTAGGCATCAGCACCTTTGGCTCCTGCTCTTCAATCCCGTCTGCATACACGATCCGTATCTGTCTCTGCTTCAATGACGTCGTGTATGAATCAAGCGATACATTGCTCTCCTTTTCTCCTTCGTTATTCGTAATATACTCTTCAATGACAGAATGATACGCATTGTCCTTCTTCGCTACGCGCTCAAGTGTGATCATATTATCCTGAAATGATGTATTGGTAACGTATATTCCTTCTTCCTCATACGTTTTGATCATTTTCCCCTTGCTGTTTTGTATCTCAATCCTGTACATCGGGTTCACAGACTCACCGGACAGAGTTGTTCCCTCGTCCTCTGTCCGGACCAGCCCGTACACAAAATCTGTATCCATAAAGCCCAGTGGCCGAATCTTCTGTCCGGCCTCACAGGTCACGAGCCTCTCTTCCCCGCTGGCAAGAGACATGACCGTGACTTGAGGCTCCCCTTCTTCCCCGCTCTGGTACGCAATGAGCTCGCCATCCTCCGACACTACATACTGATCATCCTCCAGACCTTCCGCTAATTCTTTTGTTTTCCCCTTTTTTACGTCAATTTCATAAAAGATCCCGTCCGACATCACGTACAGTATATTCCGATCGACGCTGTAATAGACAAGCTCTCCTAATTCCAATATGGCATGGCCATAAGATTTCTTTGTGGTGATAAATGCTTTCTCCTCAACGAAATTCTGCGAAATGTCATAATAATAGATCGCTGCGCCCACCTCGCCCTCATGCTCTCCGCGGTTCATATAACCGCAGACGGCAAAGGACAGATTCCCTTTTTTATCCATTTGCAAAAGCTTTATCTTATGCTGCGAAGTCCTGTTTCTCTCATCAACGGCCTCCGAAGAATCAAAGCTGAACACAAGCGCCATCTCATCCGTATCTTTGTTATAATACCATAACTCATCCGCCTGAACGAAAGCCGTCTGCTGCCCTTTTTCATTCGTCATATATGACGTATCCGGATCGGCCACCCCGAGAAGGATCCCTTTTTCATTCAACATTTTCTTTGTTGTATCAAAAATCTGCTCCATCGTCCGGTCATAATCAAGCAGCAGCCCTTTCCCGGCATCTGCACTGTAGCGGACTCTGAAAAATTCCTTTACCTTGTATACATCCTCTTCATTTTCCTCACCTTTGCAGCGCACGCGGTACTGCAGCTGTACGGAACTGGACACACTGTTGATCTCCTTGATCATCCAGCTCTCTTTGCCTTCGATGGACGGCTCTAACTCTCCCCAGGTCACATGATCATAATCAGAATGGATCGTGACATGCTGAAGCGTGCCGTTATCGCCGGTCTCATCCGGTTCGATCGCCGTCCCGATGCCAACGCCCTCTGCTTTGATCAGAGCATTATCATGAAAATTTTTGATATAATCCAGACATTCGGATACATGTTTATCTGCTTCGTCTATGATCCGGGTATAGTAATAGACCGACTTGTTCTGCGCCAGATTTAACACAAGCTGAAGCACTCTCTCCCCGGCTATGACGGACGCATCCTCCATAGATACCGTCACCGATTCTCCGGGCTCTTCTACCTTCGCATCAAGCAGCTTTTCTTTCCCGTCCAGAGTGTAAACATTGCAGTCCATGCTTGTGATCTCATTATCATAAGCATCCAGCCTGATCTCTATCTTCCCGTTTGACACGGGAGTGATCGTATCGCGCAGGGACGCTATATCCATCTCCTGAGCGTATCCGGGTATATTATTGATGGAATACCCATCATAGGAAAACGACACCTGCGGATACGTGGCCGTCTTCATATCCGCCGTCATATTATCTTTTCCTTCATTTATAAAATGGCTGAATATCATCACCGCCACAATAAACACTGCGATCAAAATGATTGCTTCCGTGAGATATCTCTTTACCTTTCTTCGATTCATCTTCCATCCTCTTATCTGTCTAACGGTCTGCCCGTGAAACGCCTGATTTCCTTTCATTCATCCACAATATCATTATTGTAATGTTTTTTTTCTTATGGTGCAAGTAGGTACAGGGCTTTTTTCATTTTGATACGCCACTTGACGCAATTGGCGACGTAACACTTTTGAAAAATGACCTGCACCTGATTGAAAAATGTTACGTACCCATCTATAATACTCGTAGATCGTATATAAAGGAAGGTAATGAATGTGGATAAACTGGATGTAAAATTATGGTCCCTTGCGGCGAAAGGACAGATTGTCCCGGATCGTTCTTTGTTAAAAACTCCGTCTCAGATCGAGGCTATCAAAAAAAGCGCTGCCCTGAACACGGCGGTGTTAGACCATGTTGCCGCGCATATCCGCGCCGGTATGAGTACAGAAGAGATTGACAGACTGGTCTATACGTTTACAAAGGAGCACGGGGGAATCCCTGCCCCGCTGAATTATCAGGGGTTCCCGAAAAGCGTATGCACTTCGATCAATAATGTCATCTGTCACGGTATCCCGGATGAACGCGAGATCCTGGAAGAGGGGGATATCATTAATGTAGATGTCTCTACCATTCTGAATGGCTATTTTTCCGATGCGTCCCGGATGTTTATGATCGGGGAGACCTCACCGGAGGCTGAGAGACTCGTCCGCGTAACGAAGGAGTGCGTAGAACTCGGGCTAAAGGCTGCGAAACCGTGGGGACATCTGGGCGATATTGCCTATGCTATCAATTCTCATGCCAGAGCTCACGGCTATTCTGTTGTGGAGGACATCGGCGGCCACGGGATCGGACTTGCTTTCCATGAGGAGCCTTTTGTAAGCTATGTGACTCCAAAAGGAAGCGAGATGGTTCTGGTCCCGGGTATGATGTTCACCATCGAGCCTATGATCAATGAAGGCAGCCCTGATTTCTTCGTTGACGAGGATAATGGCTGGACGGTGTACACCATTGACGACGGCCTCTCCGCACAGGCGGAATATATGGTTCTCGTTACAGAAACCGGCGTGGAGGTCCTGACAAAATAAATAAAAAAAGGTTCTGCCGGCGCTCCTCCAAAAAGGATGCAGACAGAACCTTTTTTATTCTATCCTTCTCTATACAATGCTCTCCAGCACGAGCGCCGAATGCGCTCCCATATTCGCGACAACCTCTCCGCCGCGCACAAGATATTCATCGTTATCCATCGTATATCCTTGCTCATAGGAATACATAAGTCTTCTCATCTTCCCGCGCATCGGCGCTCCGACTCTC